>JAQUGB010000077.1 GCA_028684345.1 Tepidiphilus sp.
AAGCCTGGGCGAGCGAGGCCATGGATGCGGCGTGAAAGCCCGCTTCGGCAAAAAGCATCGCCGCCTTTTCCAGGATCTCGCTGCGCTGCTGTTCGAAGGATTCACTGCGTTTGCGGGCCATCGCCGCCCCCCCTTGTGCCACCATGGATCGAAGTCGTAGCATAACCGCGACGGCCACGATCCGTGCCGCACTCAGTCTTTCGGACGCCGGTCGATCACACGCCGCGCCTTGCCCACCGTCACGCGCTCGATGGAGTAAGGCTCGCCGACGATGACGTTGGCCGACACGCCGATGAAGGTCTTGATGAGGTGGGAGAGCTCCTTGGCGAGCGCCTGTTTCTGCTCCGGATGACGACCCACGCCTTCCTCGGGGTTCACTTCGACCTTGACGGTGAGTCGGTCGAGATAACCCTCTTTCTCCACCTCGAGCACATAGTGCGGTGCGAGCTTGGGAATGCGCAGGATCAGCTCTTCGACCTGGGTGGGGAAGACGTTGACGCCGCGGATGATGAGCATGTCGTCGGTGCGGCCGGTGATCTTGGCCATACGGCGCATGGAGCGCGCCGTGGGGGGCAGCAGGCGCGTGAGGTCGCGCGTGCGATAGCGGATCACCGGCAGTCCTTCCTTGGTGAGCGTCGTGAACACGAGCTCGCCCTCGGCGCCGTCGGGCTGCACCTCGCCGGTGACCGGGTCGATGATCTCGGGATAGAAGTGGTCTTCCCAGATGGTCGGTCCATCCTTGGTCTCAACGCATTCGCAGGCCACCCCCGGCCCCATCACCTCCGAGAGCCCATAGATGTCCACCGCATCCAACCCACCGCGCTCTTCCATCGCCCGTCGCATCGCATCGGTCCAGGGTTCGGCGCCGAAGATGCCCACTTTGAGCGAGCAGGCACGGGGATCGACGCCCAGGCGCTCCATTTCGTCGAACACCGTCATCATGTACGAGGGCGTGACCATGATGATGTCGGGTTTGAGATCCATGATCATCTGGATCTGCTTCTCGGTCTGGCCGCCGGACATGGGGATGACGGTACAGCCGAGACGCTCGGCACCGTAGTGCGCTCCCAGCCCGCCGGTGAAGAGTCCGTAACCGTAGGCCACGTGGACGATGTCGCCGGGGCGCCCTCCGGCGGCACGGATCGAACGGGCCACGACGTCGGCCCAGGTGTCGATGTCCTTCTTGGTGTAGCCCACCACGGTGGGCTTGCCCGTGGTGCCGCTGGATGCGTGGATGCGGACGATCTTCTCGCGCGGCACGGCAAACATGCCATAAGGATAGTTGTCGCGCAGGTCGTATTTCGTCGTGAAGGGGAATTTCGCCAGGTCTTCCAGCGACTTCAGGTCGTCGGGATGCACCCCGCTCTCGTCGAAACGCTTGCGATAGTGCGGCACGTTCTCATAGGCGTGGCGAACGCTCCATTTGAGCCGTTCGAGCTGGAGCGCACGCAGCTCGTCGAGGCTGGCGGTTTCGATCGGCTCCAGATCGCCGGGAGCGGGTTTCTTCACAGGCATGGTCATCTCCTCCTTTCCCTTTTTCGTTCGTCTGGGAGCGGCCGCGTCAGTCGAGTTCGACCACCGCCCGCCCCTTCAAGCGGTAAGACTTGCCGCGCATCACGGCCACCAGCTCGCCGCGCTGGTTGGTGATACCGACGTCGTAGACGCCAGTGCGTCCGGCCAGCGCCACCTCGCGCCCCTCGGCAGTGAGCACGTCGCCTTCGCGCACGGGGGCGAGAAACTCGGTGGCCAGGCCGGAGGCGACCGTCATCTCGTTGTAACTGTTGCAGGAATACGCGAAGGCGGTATCGGCCAGCGTGGTGACGATACCGCCATGGCAGATGGCAAAACCGTTCAGCATGTCGCGGCGCACGGTCATCTCCATCTTGGCGTAACCCGGCGCGATCTCCAGCAGGCGGATGCCGAGATGCTGCGCACAGTGGTCGTGCTCGTACATGCCGGCGCCGACGGCTTCGGCCACTTGCTGCGGGTCGAGCCCGGCGGTGAGATCCCGATACGAAGCTTCCGTCACTTCCCTTCTCCTTCATCGCCGCCAACGAGCGGCCGTCCGTTCCAGAGGTGTCGCCGCAAGAGCGGCGAGACGCGGTAGCGATCTTCGCCGTAGTGCTCGGCGAGCCGATCGAGCAGGCCGACGATGCGCGCCACGCCCATCGCCTCCGCCCAGGCGAGCGGCCCGAGCGGATAGTTCGTGCCGTAACGCATGGCGGTGTCGATGTCGCGCGGCGTGCCGATGCCGGCGAGCACGGCGTCGGCCGCCTCGTTGGCGAGCATGGCCACGGTGCGCGAGAGGATCAGCCCGGCGACGTCGTCGAGTGGGGTCACGGCGATTCCCGCCCGCTGCAGCAGCCCGAGCGCGCATGCCCAGGAATCCTGCGCACAACCATCGGCCCGCGCCAGCGCCGCGCGCGGCGTTTGCGCCCAATCGCGCGCCCAGTCGAGCACGACGACATCGGCATGGCCGTACTCGTGCGCGAGGCGCGTGGCCGTGCGTCCGTCGGTGGGCACGATCCAGGTGTTTGCAGCCTCGATCCGCACGGGTCCGGCATCGGCGGGCCGTCGGTGCACCGCCACGCCGGCGGCAGCGAGCCGCTCGAGCAGCGCAGAGAAGGGGCCGAACTCGCCCACGGCGGCGACGGCAGAAGGCGCCCGATCGAGGCATGGCGGAGCTTCGGCCGCGGCGGGACGCTGCGCTCCTGCGGCGTAGTCGTAGAACCCCCGTCCGCTCTTGCGCCCGAGCCGTCCGGCCCAGACCAGCTCCTGCTGGATGAGGCTGGGCTGGAAGCGCTTGTCGTAGAAATAGGCCGACCACACGGATGAGGTGACGGCGAAATTGACGTCGTGCCCGATGAGATCCATCAACTCGAAGGGCCCCATGGGAAAGCCCCCCGCTTCGCGCACGACCGCATCCAGCGTGGCGCAATCGGCCGCTCCCTCGGCGAGCACGCGCAGGGCCTCGGCATAGAAGGGGCGGGCCACGCGATTGACGATGAACCCCGGCGTGGAGCGCGCCATCACGGGGATCTTGCCCCAGCGCACCGCGGTGTCCCGTACCGTGCGCGCCACTTCCGGTGCCGTGGCCAGGCCGCTCACCACCTCCACCAGCTTCATGCGCGTGGGCGGATTGAAGAAATGCATTCCGACCACCCGCTCGGGGCGTGCGAGCGTGGCGGCGATGGCGGTGATCGACAGCGAAGAGGTGTTGGTGGCGAGGATTGCTTTGGGCGGCAGCAGGGGTTCGAGCGAGGCAAAGAGCGCCCGTTTCACCTCCAGGTCCTCGACGATCGCCTCGATCACCAGCCGCACCTGCGAGGCGACGCCCTGGGGCTCGGACACCGCACGGATGCGCTCGCGGACCGTTTCCGCCTCCGCGGCGCTCATCCGCCCCTTGCGCACCCCGCCTTCGAGCTCCTCGGCGATCGCCGCGAGCGCGCGCCGGCGAGCCTCCTCGCTCACGTCGGAGAGGAACACCGGATGGCCGGCGCTCGCCGCCACCAAGGCGATCCCGCGCCCCATCGCCCCGGCGCCGACCACCAGCACGGCCTCGCCGGGCGAGAGGGCCGCGCCCGTTTCGCGTTCTTGCATCGTCTCCTCCCCCTCAGGGTCCGCGGAAGCGAGGTTGGCGTTTCTCGAGGAACGCCTGCACCCCTTCCCGATAATCCTCGCTGCGCCCACAGGCCGACATCAGGTCGCGCTCGAGATCGAGCTGCGCGGCCAGATCGTTCGTGCCGCTGACGAGCAAGGCTTTCTTCGTCATGGCGTAGCCGAAGGTGGGGCCTTGTGCGAGGCGCTCGGCCACCTCGCGCACCGTGGGCAACAGCGCCTCGTCCTCGACGCATTTCCAGATGAGCCCCCAGCGCTCGGCCTCTTCGGCGGAGAGTTTCTCGCCGAGCAGCGACAGCCCCATGGCGCGGGCCAGCCCCACCAGACGCGGCAGCACCCAGGTGCCGCCGGTATCGGGGATGAGACCCAGCTTGGCGAAGGATTCGATGAAAGAGGCCGAGCGCGCGGCGAAGACGAGGTCGCAGGCCAGAGCCAGGTTGGCCCCGGCGCCGGCGGCCACGCCATTGACCGCCGCGATCACCGGCAACTCGAGCCGGCGCAGGCGCAGCACGAGCGGCTTGTAGTTCTTCTCGATCGACTCGCCCAGATCCGGCGCCTGCGCGCCCGGCGCCACCGCTCGGTCGGACAGGTCCTGCCCGGCGCAGAAGCCCCGGCCGGCACCGGTGATCACCAACACCCGGACCGTCCCCTCGGTGCGCCCCGCCTCGACGCGATCGAGCGCGGCGCGCAGCTCCTCGTGCATGCGCGTGGTGAAGCTGTTGAGGCGCTCGGGCCGGTTGAGCGTGAGCCAAGCCACCGCCTCGCGCACTTCCAGCAGGATCGTCGGCCCTTCGGCCGCCGTTGCGGTCTCCGCCATGTCGTCTCCTCCCCCATCAATTTTTTTGACCGACCGTTCGATCAATAATATACTTGATCCAGGTCAAGGGATCAAGCCGTTTTTCAAAAATAGCGAATCGTTTTACCTTAACATAACCCAAATCACCGAAGGAGGCACTCCATGACCCATCCGCTCTTCGAAAAACACCAAGCTCTGCTCGAACAGGCGCTCGAGGCGATCGCCCGCCGCGGCTACTGGACACCTTTCCCCGAGATGCCCAGCCCCAAGATCTATGGCGAGACGGCGCTCGAAGACGGCAAGGCTGCCGTACTCGGCCTTCAGGGCCAGCGGTTTGCCCTGGAAGGTCAGCCGGGCACGGGCGAGTGGATCGCGCCGGAGCGATCGCCCTATGGAGTGGAGCTGAACGTCTCTTATCCGGTGAGCGAACCCGAGTCGCTGGTGGCCGCCGCGCGCAAGGCGCAGGACGGCTGGCAGAAACTCGGCGCCAAAGGACGCGTGGGCTTGCTGCTCGAAGCCCTCGTGCGTCTGAACCGGCGCAGTTTCGAACTGGCGCACGCCGTGATGTACACCACCGGCCAGGGCTGGATGATGGCCTTTCAGGCAGGCGGCCCGCATGCGCAGGATCGCGGCTTGGAAGCGGTGACCTACGCCTGGGACGAAATGCGTCGCATCCCCGAAACCGCGCTGTGGGAAAAGCCCCAAGGCAAGAACCCGCCGATCCGGATGGAGAAACGCTACGAGATCGTCGGACGCGGCCCGGCTGTGGTGATCGGCTGCGGCACCTTCCCCACCTGGAACACCTATCCGGGCCTGTTCGCGGCGCTCGCCACCGGCAACCCCGTCATCGTCAAACCGCACAGCAACGCGGTACTGCCAGCCGCGCTCACCGTGCGCGTGCTGCGCGGGCTGCTCGCCGAACAGGGGCTCGACCCGAACGTGGTGCAGTTGGCCGTTTTCGCCCAGCGAGAGCACACACAACGGCTCGTCACCCACCCGGAAGTGAAATCCATCGATTTCACCGGCGGCTGCGCTTTCGGCAACTGGCTGCTCGAGCACTGCCGCCAGGCCCAGGTGTATGCGGAACTGGCCGGCGTCAACACGGTGGTGATCGAATCGACCGACGACTACCAAGGCATGCTGCGCAACCTCGCCTTCACCCTGTCGCTCTACTCGGGACAGATGTGCACCACGACGCAGGCGATCCTGGTGCCGGCAGGCGGCATCGACACCAACGAAGGGCACAAATCCTATGAGGACGTCGGCCGCGATCTCGCCCGGGCGATCGAGGCGCTGCTCGCCGACGTCAAGGTGGCCACGGCCGTGCTCGGCGCCATCCAGTCCGAAGAGACGCTGCGGCGCATCGAAGAGGCCGCCTCCGGCGCCTTCGGCCGCGTCCTGCTGGCCCCGCGGCGCATCGAGCACACGGAATTCCCGCGGGCGCAGGTGCGCACGCCGGTGCTCGTCGCCTGTGAGGCCAAGGACGAAACCGCCTACATGGAAGAGCGCTTCGGGCCCATCGCCTTCGTGGTGGCGGTGCCCGACGCGGCCCAGGCGGCCTCGCTCGCCGAGCGCATCGTGCGCGAGCATGGCGCCCTCACGCTGGGCGTGTATTCGACCAAGCCCGAATACCAGCAGACAATGGTCGAAGTGAGCTGGCGCGCCGGCGTGGCCCTGTCGCTGAATCTCACCGACGGGGTCTACGTCAACCAATCAGCCGCCTTCTCCGACTACCACGGCACCGGCATGAACCCGGCAGCCAATGCGAGCTACGCCGACTCCGCCTTCGTCGCCAACCGCTTCCGCGTGATCCAGCGTCGCTGGCACGTGTCCTGATTTTTTTCATGCCGCGGCGCCGGGTCGAAGAAGCTTCGGCGCCGCACGGAGAAAAGCCATGCCCTGCTACGAAATCGACGGCCTCAAGCCCGTCGTCCATCCCGACGCCTACGTCCATCCCGACGCCGTGCTGATCGGCGACGTGCACATCGGCCCCGGCGTCTATGTGGCACCGCTCGCGAGCCTGCGCGGCGACTTCGGCCGGCTCATCGTGCATGCCGGCGCCAACATCCAGGACTGCTGCGTCATGCACGGCTTCCCCGGCATCGACACCGTGGTCGAGGAAGACGGCCACATCGGGCACGGGGCGATCCTGCACGGCTGCCGTATCCGGCGCAACGCGCTCGTGGGCATGAATGCGGTGATCATGGACGAGGCAGAGGTGGGGGAGTCGGCCATCGTCGCCGCGGCCGCCTTCGTCAAAGCCGGCATGACGATCCCGCCGCGCAGCCTCGCCGTGGGCGCTCCAGCCAAGGTGGTACGCGAGCTGAGCGAAGAGGAGCTAAACTGGAAAATCAGCGGCACGCAGACTTACCAGGAACTCACGCGCCGCAGCCGCGCCACCCTGCGCCCGTGCACGCCGCTGCCCGAGGCCGAGCCCGGCCGAAAACGGTTCGAGAAGGAAGGAGTCGTGCCCTTGGTGGCACTGCGCAACAAATGAACCCGGGAGCCGCATGACGCAACGCATCGATCCTCACCTCTGGCAACGCCACGCTTGGATGAACCGCCTGCAGACGGCGGTGCTGGTGGTCGTGCTCGCCACGCTGCTCGCCACCGTCGGCTGGCTGCTGTGGGGCAATGACGGCATCCTCTACATGCTCGTCTTCTGCGCCGTGTCGCTCGTGCTGCAGCCGTTCGCCGGCCCCGAGCTGGTGCTGCGCCTCTACCGCGCTCAACCCATCGCCCCGGGCGAAGCGCCCGAGCTCCATACCCTCGTCGAGCGGCTCGCCGCGCGTGCCAACCTGCCGCGCGTACCGCGGCTCTACTTCGTCGACACGCCCATCGTCAATGCCTTCAGCGTGGGCAGCCGCAATGATGCCGCCATCGCCCTCACCTCGGGGCTGCTCGCCCGGCTCGATCTGCGCCAGATCACCGGCGTGCTCGCGCACGAGGTGGCGCACATCGCCCACGGCGACGTGCGGGTCATGAGCCTGGCCGATTCCCTCACGCGCATGACGAGCGTGCTCTCGCTCACCGGCCAGATCCTGCTGCTGGTCAACCTGCCGCTGCTGCTCGTCGGTGCGGCGGTGGTGAATTGGCTGGCGGTGGCGCTGCTCGTCTTCGCGCCGCAGATCGCCATGCTCGTGCAGCTGGGCCTGTCGCGGGTGCGCGAATACGACGCCGACCTGGCAGCGGTCGCCCTTACAGGCGACCCCGAAGGGCTCGCCTCGGCGCTCATGGCCATCGAACGCGCCCATCGTGGCTGGCGCGCCTGGCTCTTCCCTGGATGGGGCTCGCCCGAACCCTCGTGGCTGCGCACCCATCCGGCCACGGAAGATCGCGTGCGCCGGCTGCTCGAACTCGC
>JAQUGB010000078.1 GCA_028684345.1 Tepidiphilus sp.
ATTCGACCGTCGGTGGATAGGGCTCGGGGGGTGGGAATTCACTGTAATGATATTCGGGCACGTCGCCGAGTAGCACGGTCGAGATGCCTTCGCGCATGGGGCGTTTGACTTCGGGTTGGCCTCGCAGTGCCGTCTCCATGTACTCGATCCAGATCGGAAGCGCCGCGCGCCCCCCCGTCTCTGCGCGACCCAGCGAGCGCGGCTGGCTGAAACCGAGCCAGCTCACGGCGACGATCTTGGGTTGATAGCCGGCAAACCAGGTGTCGACCTGGTTGTTGGTGGTACCGGTCTTGCCGGCCAAGTCCGAGCGTTTGAGTTTGCGCGCGGCGGTGGCGGTGCCGCGTTCGACCACGCTGCGCAGGAGCGAGTCCATCAACCAGGCATTGCGCTCCGAGAGGACGCGCGGAGCATCCCGTGCGGCAACCTTGGGTTGTACGCGAAGCAGGAGGTTCCCCTGGGCGTCGCGGATCTCCTGGATGAAGTAGGGTTCGACGAGGTAGCCCCCGTTGGCGAAGACAGCGTAGGCGCGTGCCATCTCCCAGGGGGTCGCGCTGCCCGATCCCAGCGCCATTGCGAGATAGGGGGGGTGTTTGGTCGGGTCCAGACCGAAACGGGTGAGCCACTGTTGGGCGTATCCCGTCGTGATGTCATTGAGCACGCGGACGGCTACGACGTTCTTCGACTTGGCGACCGCATCCCGCAACCTCATCCATCCTTCATAACGATTGTCGTAGTTCTTGGGTTCCCAGTCTTTGCTGCCAGTGACTTCGGCGGAAAAGCTGATGGGTTCGTCCTCGACCCAGCTGCCCGGTCCCCAGCCTTTTTCGAGTGCGGCGGAGTAGACGAAGGGTTTGAACGAAGAACCTGGCTGGCGCTGACCTTGAGTGGCGTGGTTGAATTTGGTCAGGCTGAAGTCGTAGCCGCCCACGAGCGCGCGCACGGCGCCGGTATCGGCGTCGATCGATACGAGCGCGGCCTGGGCTTCGGGAATTTGCGTCAATTCCCATCGTCCCTCGGGAAGTGCGCGGATACGTACGATCGCACCCGGACGCAGCCGTTTCGCTTCGGGTATCTTGGTTCCGATGTTACTGCGTACGAAATCGAGCGCTTTGCCGGTGAATTCGATGGTTTGGCCGTGCCGCCAAACGACGAGCTTCCGTTCGTTCGCTTCCACGACGACGGCCGCCAGCGCATCGGGCAGATCGGGGAAACCGGAAAGCTGGGCGTCGAGTGCGTCCCAATCCTCTTCGGTAATGGCCTCGGGCGCGATCCAGCCTTCTGGTCCGCGATAGCCGTGTCGCCGATCATAGGCCAGCAGGCCATGTCGCACGGCGGCCTCGGCCGCGCGCTGGTCGTCGATGCGAATCGTAGTGAAAATCTGGATGCCGGCGGTGTAGGCCGCCTCTCCGAAACGTTCCAGCGCAAAGAGCCGGGCCATCTCGGCCACGTACTGGCCAGTGCCGTTGTCATTGATGGCGGCTGGATCTCTACGGGAGCGGTCTTGTGCCAGCACGATCGGCTCGACTCTCGCGGCTTCATATTGCGCTCGGTCGATGAACCCCGCATCGAGCATGCGAGAGAGCACGTATTCACGACGCCTTTTGGATGCTTCGGGATTGCGCAGGGGGTTGAGCAGCGACGGAGCCTTGGGCAGTCCGGCGAGCAGTGCGGCCTCGGCCAGCGAGAGCTCCTGCACGGGCTTGCCGAAATAAGTGCGGGCTGCGGCGGCGAATCCGTAGGCGCGCTGGCCGAGATAGATCTGGTTGAGGTAGAGCTCGAGGATCTGGTCTTTGGTGAGTTCGCGCTCGATCTTGAAGGCGAGCAGGATTTCGTAGAACTTGCGGTTGAAGGTCTTTTCACGCGTGAGGTAGAAATTGCGCGCCACCTGCATGGTGATGGTGGAAGCGCCTTGTGCCCTCCCGCCGCGCACGAAATTGACCAAGGCGGCGCGTGCAATGCCCATCACGTCGACGCCTGGGTGTTCGTAGAAGCGTTCGTCTTCGGCGGCGAGTATGGCCAGCTTGAGATGTTCGGGCACGACATGCACGTTCAAGACCACCCGTCTTTCCTCTCCGAACTCGGCCAGCGGCTCCCCTTCGGCGGAATAGACGCGCAGAGGTATTTTCGGCTGGTAGTCGAGGATCTGATCGAGCTCGGGAAGTTTCTGCCAGGCCAGCGCAGCCGTGGTGGCGATGACGCCAAAAGCAGTGGCAATCAAGGCCAGTAGGACGACGAGCAGGGATTTTACCCAAGGCATGAGGATGTCCATCAGAGAATTTTTTGATTATACCGAGCGAAAGGGCGTTGTCGTTTGCATGATATGCCGATTATAATCCTCGCACCTTGGATGGGTGCATGCCGTGGCTGCAGGGGGACGACGGATGGACTTGAAGCAGATTTTTGGGTTCGGGAACGGGGGAAGCGGCAGTTTGATCGGCATCGACCTGTCGGCCTCGGCAGTGAAAACCCTCGAATTGTCGGGTACGGCCGATGCCCCGCAAATAGAGCAGTCTGCCATCGTCGCTTTGAAAGAAGGGGCCATGGTGGACAATGCCTTGGTCGATTTCGACGCGGTGGTCGGTGCGCTGCGTCGCGCGCTCGATATGCACGGAAAAGGGAAGGAGCGTCTGGCCTTCGCACTGCCCGACTCGGTCGTCATGATGAAATCGGTGGTACTCGCCGCCATGCAGAGCGAGCGGGAGTTCGAAGAGCTCGTCATGATGGAGGCGGCCCGCTTCGTGCCTTTCTCTCTCGACGAGGTCGCACTCGACTGGCAGGTGCTGGGACCCGGGCATATCGAGGATACCGTCGAAACCTTCATCGTCGCCGCGCGGCGAGATCGCGTCGACGAGCTCGTTGCGCTCGCCGACGCTGTCGATGCCCAGCCGGCCGTGGTCGACGTCGCGTCGCTCGCCTGGCAGCGGGCGATGTTCCGGAATGCAGAAAAGGAAAGGTCGAATCGCATCGAGGCGCATTGTAATCTCGGCGCGAACCTCCTGGAAGTGCTCATCTTCCATCGCGGCAAACGTATCTTCGACCGTACCCAGCCCGTCGGCGGCAGGCAACTCGAACACGAACTGATGCGTCGCAGCGGGAAAACCGCCCAGGAAGTAGAGCAAATGATGCGGCAGCGGAGCTGGCCGATCGACCTCCTTTCCCAGGTGGTGACGCCGTTTTGTGACACCCTCGCCCAGGAGATCGCTCGCGCCTTGCAATATTTTTTTGCAACTCAGTCGTCCGATCACGTCGATGGAGTCGTCCTGGGTGGGGGGTTGGCGGCGCTGCCGATGCTTCCCGACGCCGTCCGGCAGCGGGTCGCCGTGCCCGTGGAAGTGGCCGATCCCTGGAAAGGGTTCCATCTTCATCCACGATTGCGCGATCGCTTGCAACCCGTCGATGCGCCGCGGATGATCATCGCAACCGGTCTCGCTCTGCGGAGGTTCGAATCGTGATTCGCATCAATCTGTTGCCTTGGCGCGAAGCGCTCAGAGAACGCCGTCGACGCCTTTTTTACGTCCATCTGGGCCTGGCCGGTGCAGCGGGCATCCTGGTCGGAGTGATGGGCTCTCTGTATCTCGACGGGCTCATCGAGCGGCAGCAAGGGCGCAACCGCTTTCTCTCCGAGCAGATCGGCCAACTCGACAAGCAGCTGGCAGAAATCAAAGATCTTCGAGCGCTCATCGACGGCATCATCGCGCGCAAGAACGTCATCGAATCCTTGCGGGCACGTCGGGTCGAACCGGTTTTGCTGGCTGATGATTTGCCTCGGCGCTTGCCCGAAGCCACTTTCCTCGAATCGCTCGAGCGCCGCGATGCGTTGGTGACCCTGCGCGGTGTCTCCCAGTCGAATGCGCGAGTCTCCGAGACGATGCGAAGCCTCGAATCCTCCCCTTACCTCACCGACGTGCGTCTGATCGAAACGGTAGGATTGGACCGTAACAACCAGCGAGTGGTTCGTTTCGGGCTTCAGCTGCGGATGGATCGAAAGACGATAGAAACCATGGGGGCGCCCGACGCGGGGGAGGGTAAGCCATGAAACGCACGGCATCGTTCGATTTGGCTCAGACGCTCGATCGCCTGCTTCTCCAGTTTCGCGATCTCGATCCGCAAGACCCTGGTCGCTGGCCCCCTGCGCCTCGATTCCTTGTCATGATCGTCGTCTTCGTCATGATCGTTGCCGGCGCCTGGTGGTTTTTCTGGGGGGATCAGGCGCTGGAGCTCGAAAAAGTCATGGCTCAGGAAGCACAGCTGCGTGAACAATGGCTCTCCAAGAAGCGCCAGGCGGTCAATCTACCCGAATATCGTGCCCAGTTGCGAACGGCGGAGGCACAGTTCGGTGCCCTGCTCAAGCAATTGCCGAGCAGGTCCGAAATGGACGGTCTCCTGCAGGACGTGCATCAAATCGGTTTGAAGCGGGGCTTGCGCTTCGAACTGTTTCGTCCGGGTGATGAGCTCAAGCGCGACTTCTACGTGGAAATGCCCGTGGCGATCGTCCTCGATGGTGGCTATCACGAGATTGCCGGTTTCCTGAGCGACGTGTCGTCCATGCCTCGTGTCGTGACTTTCGGAGATCTGAAGATTTCCCCGCAGAAAGAATCCGGGTTGAAGTTCGAGGCGACTTTGCACACCTACCGTTATCTCGACGAAGACGAAATCCCAAAAAATGAGCCCAAGCCGTCGGCACAAGGGAGGAAGAAATGAATTTTCCCTCCGTTCGGAGCACGCTACCAGCCTTGATTTCGGCAACATTGCTGGTGGCGTGCGTGGAAGCGCCTCCTTCCGGGGTCGCGGACATCGAGCAATGGATGCAGGAGTCTTCCAAGGGGATGAAAGGGCGGGTACCTCCTTTGCCCGAAATACACCCCTTCCCCTCCATCGCGTATGCCGCTTACGATTTGCCCGATCCTTTCGATCCCGGTCGTCTGGCTCCTCCAGCCCTGAAGTCGGCCACGGGGAGCGGTCTGCCGGCACCCGACATGACCCGGCCGCGGGAGCCGCTCGAGCGTTTTTCTTTGTCTGAACTCAGGCTAAGGGGCGTGTTGCGCAAAGGAAGCGAGATCAGGGCTTTGATCGAGGCTCCGGACGGCGTCTATCCCGTCGGGCTCGGGGCCTATCTCGGCCAGAATTTTGGCCGTGTCGTAAACATCCAAGAGACCAAGGTCACGATAGAAGAGATGGTGCGGGAGGCCGATCAATGGGTCAAGCGGACGGCAGAATTGAACCTGGAGGAAAAACCATGAATCGCATGGGCTATACCACTTCGTGCGTGCCAGCCAAGGGAGATGCTGTCGCGCTTTGGCTCGGATCGTTCGTCTTGGGGCTTTGTTTCGCGCTTCTTGCCGGCTACGCGCCCCAGGGATGGGCTGCCGCGGACTCCTCGGTCGCGCTGAAAGACGTCTCCCTCGTCGAGTCGGGGGAAGGGGCGGCTCGGCTGGATCTCGTCTTTGACGCACCGGTGGGTGCTCCTTCGCATTTCTCCATGGCGAGCCCTTCACGCATCGTGCTGGATTTCCCCGAGGCCAAAAATCTGCTGGGCACTCCCTCCAGGGAGATCAAGCGCAGCGGCATCGAGCGTATCTACGCGGTCGAGGGAGCAGGGCGTCTGAGGGTGGTGTTGGCGCTTTCCCAACCGATGCAGTACCGCTTGACCCAAGTCGCAGGGGGGTGGGGGGTGGAACTCCAGACTGCGTCTTCGAGTACGGGTACGAGTTCGGCGCAAGAGGCACTGGCACCCTATCAGCGCGACGGTGGCGGCATGCCGAGTTCGACTGCCTCGGCGCCCGCAGGCACCCCTTCCATCGTATCGGTCGATTTTCGTCGTGGCCCGGAAGGGGAGGGGAAAGTGATGATTCGCCTCTCTTCCGCCGACATCACGCCGGATCTACGCCGCGCCGGTGAGCGTGTCGAGATCGTCTTTCCCGAAACGGCTCTGCCGCAGGAGCTCTATCGGCGCAGCGACGTGACCGATTTCGCCACGCCGGTGCAAAGCTTCCGTTTCGAGCGCAGAGGGCGGGACACCGTGCTCGTGATCGAACCCAAGGGGAATTGGCAACACACCGCCTATCAGGCCGATACGCTCTTCGTCATCGACATTCAGCCAATTCAGGAAGACCCCAATAAAGTGCTCGTGGGTAGGCCGCAGTACAAGGGCGAGCGGCTCACCCTCAACTTCCAGAACATCGACGTACGCGCCGTGCTGCAGGTGTTGGCCGACTTCAGCGGTTTCAACCTCGTCGTCTCCGATACGGTGCAAGGCACGATCACGCTGCGCCTGGTCGACGTGCCCTGGGATCAGGCCCTCGACATCATTTTGCAGAACAAAAAACTCGACAAACGGCAGCAGGGCAATGTCATCTGGGTCGCTCCGGCCCAGGAGCTCGCCGAGCACGAGAAAATACGACTCGAGGCGCTCAATCAGAGCATCGAAAAAGGCGTGTTGCTCACCGAGAGCTTCCAAATCAATTATCATTCGGCGGCCGAGATCCATCAAATGATCTCGGACGAGAGCACGGGTGGTGGTGGCAGCAGCAACAAAAAAATCCTCTCCGACCGCGGCATGGCCACTTACGACGTTCGGACCAACAAGCTCTTCGTCACTGACGTCGAGGAGCGGCTGCAAGCGGTGCGTGAACTGCTGAAACAGATCGACGTACCGCCGCGTCAGGTCGTGATCGAGGCTCGCATCTTGGAGGTGTCGTCGAATTTCGGCAAGGAGATCGGGGCGCGGCTCAATACGGGTGGTCGACCTCTCTTCTCTGGAGATCGTTTTGATTTCGGCCCCTTCAACCGTCCGTTCTACCAGCAGAGTTCGCTACCGGGCGGCCAGTTTTCGACTTTTGCCCTGTCGATCTTCAATCGCTCGGCCACACGTTTCCTCAACCTGGAACTGAATCTGGCAGAGGCCACGGGCAAGAGCCGCATCGTCTCCAATCCCAAGATCATGACGGCGAACAACATCGAGGCGCGCATCGCCGTTGGCGACGAGATTCCCTATACCACGACTTCGACGGTGGGTAACATGACCACGCAGGACGTCCAATTCAAGGAGGCGTTGCTCGAACTGCGGGTGACGCCAGTGCTCACGCCCGACGGGCGAGTGCGGATGAAGGTGCTCGTGCGTAAGGATCGTGCGGATTTCTCTCGCTCGGTTCAGGGTAATCCGCCCATCCTGAAGAAAGAGGTAACGACCGATGTCCTCGTGGAAAATGGAGGCACTGTCGTACTGGGCGGCCTGTTCGAGGAGTCCGAAACCAATTCGGTCGATAAGGTTCCAGGGTTGGGTGACATCCCGCTCCTGGGGAATCTCTTCCGGAACAAGGCGGACACGGCTCAACGCACCGAGCTGATGGTGTTCCTTACTCCGCGTATCATTGCCGAGGATCTGCGTCTGCGCTGATCGTACGTCCCTTCGTTCCGCAAAGGCCCGCCCCGTCGCCGACGGGCGGGTTTTTTACGCCGTATGACCGCTCTTTTTACGGTACACTAGCCTCGATCAACGAACGTGAGCGTATCGGGTGGAGCCCATCGTGTTCATCGGAATGATGGGGGCCGGCAAGACGACCGTCGGGCGCGCTTATGCGGCACGACACGGGCTGGCTTTCATCGACAGCGACCAAGAATTGGAGGCGCGAACCGGCGTTTCCATCCCTACGATCTTCGCCGTCGAGGGAGAGGAAGGATTTCGCGAGCGCGAGACGCGGCTGCTCGCCGAACTGCTCGGCCGCGAGGACGTCGTGCTCGCCACCGGCGGCGGGGTGG
>JAQUGB010000079.1 GCA_028684345.1 Tepidiphilus sp.
CCGACGTCGGTGACCACCACCGCCTCGTCGTCGAGCGCCTTGGCCGCCGCCAGGACGAGCCCGTAGTGGCTGCGCGGATCCTCGCGCCCTTCCAGTACGAGAGGGAAGCGCGACTTCAGACCGGCCACGTGGCTCAGCCAGCGCTTGCGCAGCTGGGCCCGCACCCGCGGCAACAGCGCCTGCAGCACCGCCTTGACGTCGCCATGGATCGCCACGTCGGGACGACGGATCTTGCCCAGTTCCGCCCGGTCGATGTCGATGTGGATCACTTTCGCCTCGGGGCAGAACTGCGAAGCCTTGCCGATGGCCCGGTCGTCGAAGCGCGCCCCGACGCACACCAACAGATCCGCTTCCTGCAAAACGAAATTCGTGTAGCGCGCCCCGTGCATGCCCAGCATCCCCAGCGAGAGCGGGTGATCGACCGGCATCGCCCCCAGCGCCATCAGCGTCATGGTGGTGGGCATCGCCGTCTGCTCGGCCAGCGTCACCGCGAGCGGAGCCGCATCGGCATGGATCACCCCGCCGCCCAGATAGAGCACGGGACGCTCGGCCTCGTCGATCAAACGCGCCGCCGCCGCGATCGCCGTTTCATCCAGTGGCGGCAGCGGATCGGGCACGGCCGGCGCAGGCAGGCGCTCGAACGTGACGAGCTGGTTCTGCACGTCCTTGGGCACATCGACGAGCACCGGCCCCGGACGCCCGGACATGGCGATGCGAAACGCCTGCGGAATCACCTCCAGCAGCTCGGCGGCCGAGCGCACGAGGAAATTGTGCTTGGTAATGGGGACGGTCATGCCGTAGATGTCGACCTCCTGAAAGGCGTCGGTGCCGATCATGGCGAGCGGCACCTGGCCGGTGATCGCCACCAGAGGGATCGAATCGAGCCGCGCGTCGGCGATCGCCGTCACCAGGTTCGTCGCCCCCGGGCCGCTCGAAGCGAAGCACACCGCGGGCTTGCCCGTCACCCGCGCCATACCCTGGGCCATGAAACCGGCACCCTGCTCGTGGCGCGCGAGCACGTGCCGAATCTGCTTCGACTGGCTCAGGGCATCGTAGAGCGGCAGGATCGCGCCGCCGGGAATGCCCACGATCGTCTCTATCCCCTGCTGTTCCAACAAGCGCACGATCAACTCGGCGCCGGTCATCGTCATCATCGCCCTACTCCTCGTTGCCTGGAAAAACGAAAACCCCCTCGGGAGACTGGCTCCGGAGGGGGTCGGGTTCGAATCGGCAGTACGGATTGATCCGGTTTTAGTCCCTCCGGGGCGAACGCAGCCCTACGCCTACGCGTACGACCAGCAGCACGGCCAGGGGAAGGGGGAAACGGATCACCAAGGCACTCCCACTCGACTCACGGGCAAAAGTAAAACATGAAATCCGACCTCTGACAAGCGGTTTTTTCACCCCTGCCGCCGAGCCTCCTCGCGCAGCGCGCGACGCAGGATCTTGCCCACCTGCGTCTTGGGCAGCTCCTCGCGGAATTCGACGTGGTGCGGTACCTTGTAGGGCGTGAGCCGTTCGCGGCACCATTGCCGGATCGCTTCGGCATCGAGCGAGGGATCGCGACGCACCACGTAGGCTTTCACCGCCTCCCCGCTGTGTTCGTCGGGCACGCCCACCACCGCCACTTCCACCACCCCGGGATGCAGGGCGATCACGTCCTCGACTTCATTGGGATAGACGTTGAAACCCGACACGAGGATCATGTCTTTCTTGCGATCGACGATGTAGAGGAAGCCGCGCTCGTCCATTTTCGCGACGTCGCCCGTGCGCAAGAATCCATCGGGGAAAAAGACCTTGGCCGTCTCGTCCGGGCGGTTCCAGTACTCCCGCATCACCTGCGGCCCGCGCACGCACAGCTCCCCCGTCTCACCCAGCGGCACCTCGGCTCCGGCATCGTCGCGTAAGCTCACGTCCGTGGAAGGAAGAGGCAGGCCGATCGAATGATTGAACGCCGGCAAATCCAGGGGGTTGATCGTCACGGCCGGCGAAGTCTCGGTCAATCCGTAGGCTTCGAGCAGCGGTCGTCCGGTGATTTGCTGCCACTTCTGCGCCACCGCTTGCTGCACGGCCATTCCCCCGCCCAGGGTGAGCTTGAGCGGGGAAAAATCGAGCTTGGCAAACTCGGGGTGATGCACCAAAGCGTTGAAGAGGGTATTCACGCCGGTGATCGCAGTAAACGGCCACTTGCTCAATTCCCGCACCAGGCCGTCGATGTCCCGGGGATTGGTGATGAGCAGGTTGTGCCCTCCCAGGCGAAAGAAAACGAGGCAGTTGGCCGTGAGCGCGAAGATGTGGTACAGCGGCAGGGCCGTCACGACGCGTTCCTCACCCTCGCGCAACACCGATTGGACCCAGGCCGTGGCTTGCAGCACGTTGGCGATGAGATTGCGGTGGAGCAGCACCGCTCCCTTGGCCACCCCGGTGGTCCCCCCCGTGTATTGCAGAAAAGCGACGTCCTCGAGCCCGGGCTCGACGCGCGTCATCGAGCGCACGGCCCCGCGCCGCAAGGCCTCCCCCCAGCGAAGGTGCCCCGGCAGACGCCACGGCGGCACCATCTTTTTCACTCGGCGCACGACGAAATCCACCACCCACGAGCGAGGCGCGCCCAGCATCTCCGCAAGAGAGGTCACCACCGCCGCCTTCAGCGAGCGCACCTCGGGCACCTCGTCGAGCGTATGGGCGAAATTCTCCAGCACGACGATCGCCTCGGCGCCGGCGTCGCGCAACTGGTGCGACACTTCGCGCGGCGTGTAGAGCGGATTGACATTGACCACCACGCAGCCCGCCCGCAGGATGCCGAACATCGCCACCGGATACTGGAGCACGTTGGGCAGCATCAGCGCCACCCGCGAGCCCGGCGCCAAGCCAAGTCCATGCTGCAGGAAAGAGGCGAAGTTGGCCGAAAGACGGTCCACCTCGCGGTAAGTCAACGTCCTGCCCATGTGGGTGAACGCGGGCAGGTCGGCGAAACGCGCCACGCTGCGCTCGAACAAGTCGACCAGCGAGGCATGCTCGGTCGGGTCGATTTTCGCCGGCACGCCCGGCGGATAGCTCCTGAGCCAGATTTTTTCCATGGATTCTCCTCCACCTCGGATCACGCCGCAGGCTGATTCCCGCGGCCTCGATCCCTCCTCCCGGTAGCGCCGACGCCTCTTACGGGCGACTGGCATGGATATCCCTGGACCCTCGATCAAACTTCTTTTTCGCCGGTCTCCGGCCAATTGCGGATGTAGTCTTTCAACATCCGATTCTCGAAGTCTTTTTCTTCGAGCACCGCCTTGGCCACATCGTAGAACGACACGACGCCGAGCAAGGTGCCCTCCTCCATCACGGGAAAATAGCGCTGCCGCGTCTGCACCATGCGCAGGCGCAAGGCATCGAGCTCCATGTCGGGATCGGCGACGATGGGCTGACGCAGCATCGCCTCCTCGACCGTCAACATGCCCCAGGAAGCGCAGGCATGATGCACGGCCGCCAGCACTTCGCGAAAGGTGAGCAGCCCCACCATTTTTCCCGCGTCGAACACCACCAGCGATCCGATGTCCTGCTCCACCATCACCGCCACCGCGTCAGAGAGAAAACGATGGGGCGTGATCGTAAACAGCGCCGTTCCCTTGATCGCCAAGATTTCCCGTACTTTCATGCTCCCCCTCCTCCTACGCACGTGGTCGAAAGCGACTCAGCGCAGCAGCTGGTCGCGCTTGTTCTCGACCTTGGCCCATTCGTCGGCATCGGGCAAAGGCTCCTTGCGCTCCACGATCGGCGGCCATTGCTTGGCGAGTTCGGCGTTCAAGGCGATGAAATCGCGCTGATCGGCCGGAACGTCGTCCTCCGCATAAATCGCCTCCACGGGGCATTCTGGTACGCACAGCGAGCAGTCGATGCACTCATCGGGGTCGATCACCAGCATGTTCGGCCCCTCGCGGAAACAGTCGACGGGACAGACATCCACACAATCGGTATACTTGCAGCGAATGCACGCTTCGGTCACGACATAGGTCATGGGAAAACCCCTTTGCTTGCGAACACCGGGCAAACGACATCCCGAGTTTTTTGCATTTATACCACGCTCCCCGTATTTTGCGCCCCATCATGCCCGATTCAACGTCGATCCTCTTGACGTCTCGTCGCCAATGCCCTAAGTTACGCCCTATTGCCCCGAAGCCATACGGCCGGGGCTTTCCTTCTCGTTCCCCTTTCAGTCCATCCCCCGAGACACACGATGAGCGAACACATCCATCACGTGAGCGATTCCACCTTCGAGCAGGAAGTCCTGCAGGCAAAAACGCCCGTACTGCTCGATTTTTGGGCCGAATGGTGCGGCCCGTGCAAGATGATCGCCCCGATCCTGGACGAAGTCGCCCAAGAGTATGCAGGAAAGCTCAAGGTCTGTAAGCTCGACATCGACCAGAACCCCGAAACCCCTGCCAAATACGGCGTGCGCGGCATTCCGACGCTGATGCTCTTCAAGAACGGCAACGTCGAAGCCACCCGCGTCGGCGCGATGGCCAAATCCCAGCTCGTCGCGTTCATCGACAGCAACCTCTGACGCCGGCCGCGCGCTCGGCGTATTTTCAAGCCGGCCTTTCGTGCCGGCGCACTTTCAGCCTTCCCTTTCCGGCTTGCTGCGACGATCATCGCGGCGAACCGGCTTCGATCTCATCCCATCCAGAACCTTCATCGACCAAAAACCATGCATCTGTCCGAGCTCAAGTCGCTGCACGTCAGCCAGCTCCTGGCGCTAGCCACCGAACAAGGCATCGAAGGCGCCAACCGCCTGCGCAAACACGAACTCGTGTTCGCCATGCTGAAGAACCGCGCCAAGAAAGGCGAACCCATCTTCGGCGAAGGCGTGCTCGAGGTGCTGCCAGAAGGATACGGCTTTCTCCGTTCGCCCGACACCTCCTACCTCGCGAGCCCCGACGACATCTACGTCTCGCCCTCACAGATCCGTCGCTTCAACCTGCACACGGGCGACACCATCGAGGGCGAGATCCGTATCCCCAAGGAAGGAGAGCGTTACTTCGCCCTGGTGAAGCTCGACCGCATCAATGGCGAAGCACCCGAGAAGTGCAAGCACAAGATCCTCTTCGAGAACCTCACCCCCCTGCACCCGAACGAAGCCTTCAAGCTCGAGCGCGACATCCGCAGTGAGGAAAACCTCACCGGTCGGGTCATCGACATCATCGCCCCGATCGGCAAAGGTCAGCGTGGCCTCATCGTCGCCCCGCCCAAGACGGGGAAAACGGTGATGCTGCAGCACATCGCGCATGCCATCACCTCGAACCATCCCGACGTCGTGCTCATCGTGCTCCTGATCGACGAGCGTCCCGAAGAGGTCACCGAAATGCAGCGCTCGGTGCGCGGCGAGGTGGTCGCCTCCACCTTCGACGAACCGGCCTCACGCCACGTACAGGTGGCCGAGATCGTCATCGAGAAGGCCAAGCGCCTCACCGAGCACAAGCGCGACGTGGTGGTGCTGCTCGATTCGCTCACCCGCCTGGCGCGCGCCTACAACACCGTCGTCCCCTCCTCAGGCAAGGTGCTCACCGGCGGCGTGGACGCCAACGCCCTGCAAAAGCCCAAGCGATTCTTCGGCGCGGCGCGCAACCTCGAAGAAGGCGGCAGCCTCACCATCATCGCCACGGCGCTCATCGACACCGGCAGCCGCATGGACGACGTGATCTACGAGGAATTCAAGGGCACGGGCAACATGGAGCTGCACCTCGACCGGCGCATGGCGGAGAAGCGCGTCTACCCGGCGATCAACGTCAACCGCTCCGGCACGCGACGCGAAGAGCTCCTGATGAAACCGGACATCCTGCAAAAGGTGTGGATCCTGCGCAAGCTCCTCTACGGCATGGACGATCTGGAAGCCACCGAATTCCTCCTCGACAAGCTCAAGGCGACGAAGAACAACGCCGAGTTCTTCGACGCCATGCGCCGGGCCTGAGTGCGCACGGACGGAACCAGAACACTCCTTGTCGTTTTTCTCGACACAAAAAAACCGCGGCTCCAGGCCGCGGTTTTCGTTCACCCCCTGCGCTCGGCGAAGGTCGCGCTCACTTGTCGTAGCGGTAGAACCCTTCGCCCGTCTTGCGTCCAAGCTTGCCCGCCTCCACCATCTCGACGAGCAGCGGCGCCGGGCGGAATTTCGGATCTTTGAACCCCTCGTAGAGCACCTGCATCACCGCGAGCTCCACGTCCAGGCCGATCAGGTCGGCCAGCGCCAGCGGACCGATCGGGTGATTGCAGCCCAGTTTCATCGCCTCGTCGATCCCCTCGGCGCTCGCCAAGCCTTCCTGCAGCGCGAAGATCGCCTCGTTGATCATGGGGCACAGCAGACGATTGACCACGAAGCCCGGGCTATTTCTCACCGCCACCGGCGTCTTGCCCAGCGCCTTGGCGATCGCCTCGGCCTTCTGGTAGGTTTCGTCGGACGTCTGCAGACCGCGGATGAGTTCGACGAGCGCCATCACCGGAACCGGATTGAAGAAGTGCATACCGATGACGCGCTCCGGATTCTTGGTGGCCGCGGCGATCTTGGTAATGGAAATGGAAGACGTGTTGGATGCGAGGATCGCCTCCGGCTTGGCGAGCGCGTCGAGTTTGGCGAAGAGTTCGAGCTTGAGCGCCTCGTTCTCGCTCGCCGCCTCGATCACCAGGTCGGCCGCAGCCACGCCGTCGAGTTGGGTCACCGTTTCGATGCGCGCGAGCGTCGCGTCTCTATCCGCCGCCGTGAGTTTCTCTTTTTTCACGAGGCGATCGAGGTTGCCAGAGATCGTGGCGCGCGCCCGTTCGAGCTGCTGCGCGGCAATGTCGAAGAGCCGCACCGAAAATCCGCTCTGGGCCGCGACCTGAGCGATGCCGCTGCCCATCGTTCCTGCACCGACGATGAAGATGGTCTGCATGAATGACTCCTCTTGGTGGAAGGGAAACGCCGATCGATCGTTGCAGCGTACCACAAAAATGCATCTTGCAAAATTCGGGAGACTTGGTGCCCGGGAAGGGACTCGAACCCCCACGCCTTGCGGCGCCAGAACCTAAATCTGGTGCGTCTACCAATTTCGCCACCCGGGCTGACCAAACCATTATAATCCAAGCTCACTGCCGCAACGATCAGGACCGGAGATGACCCGCAAGATTCTCGTCACGAACGCGCTGCCCTATGCCAACGGCGACATCCATCTCGGCCACCTCGTGGGCTACGTACAGGCCGACGTCTGGGTGCGCTACCAACGCATGTGCGGGCACACGGTCCATTACGTCTGCGCCGACGACACGCACGGCACCCCCGTGATGCTGCGCGCGGAAAAAGAAGGCATCACGCCCGAAGCGCTGATCGCTCGCGTCCAGCAGGAACACGCGCGCGACTTCGCCGATTTCCTCGTCGCCTTCGATCACTACCACAGCACGCACAGCGAGGAAAACCGCTTTTTCGCCGAAGACATCTACCACAAGCTCAAGGCGGCGGGTCTGATCGAAGCGCGCGAGATCGAGCAGTTCTACGACCCGGTCAAAGGCATGTTCCTGCCGGACCGTTTCATCAAGGGAGAATGCCCGCGCTGCGGCGCGCCGGATCAATACGGCGACAACTGCGAGGCGTGCGGCGCGGCCTACTCGCCCACCGAACTCAAGAACCCCTATTCCGCCGTCTCCGGCGCCAAGCCCGTGCTCAAGAAGAGCGAGCACTACTTCTTCAAGCTCTCGGACCCCCGCTGCGT
>JAQUGB010000080.1 GCA_028684345.1 Tepidiphilus sp.
TGCGCAAGGCCCGGGGCGAAGCGCCGCTCGACAGCGCCGCCTTGCTGCGCGCCGCGCGCGAAGCGGCGCAGCTGCTGGGGTTGCCGGCCGACTTCCTCAAGCGCGGCGTCAATGAAGGCTTCTCCGGTGGCGAGAAAAAACGCAACGAAATCCTGCAGATGCTACTGCTCGAGCCGCGCTTCGTCATCCTCGACGAACCCGATTCGGGGCTGGACGTGGACGCGCTCAAGCTCGTGGCCGCCGGCGTCAATCGCCTGCCCCGCCCCGATCGCGCCTTCCTCATCATCACCCACTATCCCCGCATCCTCGAATACGTCCGCCCCGACCGGGTGCACGTGCTGCACGGCGGACGCATCGCACGCTCGGGCGAAGCCGAGCTCGCCCACCAGATCGAAGCGGGCGGCTACGCCGCCGTGCTCGAGGGGTCGGTCGCATGAATACCGCACTCGCCGTCTGCCACCCCTGCGGCTGGGCGGAAGACGCGGCAACGCGCGCCTGGCACGAGCAGCTCGCCGAGCGGCTCGCCGCGCTCACCCCCCCCACGCGCAAGGACGAATTCTGGCGCTACTCACGGCTTTCCGCCTGTTTCACCCCCGAGCGCGCCGGCCGCGGCCTCGACTTCCCCTTCCCCTCGCCCGAGCCGCTTGCCGGCGAATGGATCCGCCTCGACCAGGGCCGGCCCGTGGCCGCGCACACCCGCGCCTGGCGTCTGCGCTCCTGGTCCGAACTGGACGAGGCCACCCGCGCACGCTGGCGCGAGCGGCTGGAGCCGGGCGAGGATTACTTCTCGGTGCGCAACCTGGTCGAAGCCGATGCGGTGCTGCTCCTCGAACTCGAAGAAACGGCCGACGCCCCCCTGCAGATCCACTACCGCCACGGCGCCGGATGGGTCCAGCCCCTCCTGCTCGTCGAAGTCGCTGCAGGCGCGCGCGGCGCGATCGTGGAGACGTTCGCCTCCTTCGGCCCTTCCACGCAAAACGGCGCCGTGACGCTCTGGCTCGGCGAGGACGCCGAACTCACCCACGGCGTCTTCACGGCCGACGAGGGCGAAGCCCTGCTGCACCGCGTCCGCGCCGAACTCGGCGCGCGTGCCCGCCTCGACGTGCAGGCCTTCGCCTCCGCCCGCAGCTATCAGCGCCTCGAATGGGACGTCACGCTGGGCGAATCCTCTGCCCTGCGGCTGTCCGGCATCACCTACGGGGCGCCTCCAGGCTCCACCGACGTTGCCCTGCGCATCCGCCACGCCGCCCCCGGCGCCGCCACCGACGTGCGCTGGCGCGGTCTGGTGCCGGCAGAAGCGCACTCCGCCGTGATCGGCCGCATCCTCATCGAACCCGCCGGCCAGCGCACCGATGCCGCCATGCGGCTCGATCACCTGCTCCTGGCCGACGGCGCCGCCGCCGACGTCAAACCCGAGCTCGAGATCTACGCCGACGACGTCGCCTGCGGCCACGGCGCCACGCTTGGCCGGCTCGACGACGAAGCGCTCTTCTACCTGCGCAGCCGGGGAATTCCCGAAGTCGAAGCGCGGCAACTGCTCATCGACGCTTTCCTCGCTCCGGTCCTGCAGCGTTTCACCCTTGCAGAGGTCCTCCGCCATGTCCAATCCCGTCTCCCCCTCCCTGACGACGCCGCTGCCTGAGGCGGCCACCGTCGAGCGCTGGCGCGAAGACTTTCCCATCCTGCACCGACGGGTCTACGGCAAGCCCCTCATCTACCTCGACAACGCCGCCACCGCCCAGAAGCCACGGCAGGTAATCGAGGCGCTCACCGATTTCTACGAGAACCGCAACGCCAACGTGCACCGCGGCGCGCACGCCTTGAGCACGGAAGCCACCGACTGTTTCGAGATCGCCCGCACCACCGTCGCCCGCTGGATCCACGCCGCGAGCGAAAAAGAAGTCCTCTGGACGCGCGGCACCACGGAAGCGATCAACCTCGTGGCCCAAGCCTGGGGCAATGCCTTCGTCAAGGCGGGAGATCTCCTCGTCGCCACCCAGATGGAGCACCACGCCAACCTCGTCCCCTGGCAGATGCTCGCCCGGCGCACCGGCGCCGAACTCGCCCTCGTGCCGGTACGGGACGACGGAACGCTCGACCGGGAACGCTACCGCCAGTTGCTCGAGCGGCGACCCCGACTGGTGGCGCTCGCCCACGTCTCGAATACCCTGGGCACCATCAATCCCGTGGCCGAGCTCATCGCCGAAGCCAAGGCCGTGGGGGCGACCGTGCTCATCGACGGCGCTCAGGCGGTGGGGCATTTTCCCGTGGACGTGCAAGCGCTGGGTTGCGATTTCTACGCCTTCTCCGGCCACAAAATGCTCGGTCCCACCGGCATCGGGGTGCTCTGGGGGCGTCAGGAAGTGCTCGAAGCCATGCCCCCATGGCAAGGCGGCGGCGAGATGATCGCCTGGGTCGACGAGCACGGCTTCGAACCCAACGAACTTCCCTACAAGTTCGAGGCCGGCACCCCGCCCATCGCCGAAGCCATCGCCTTGGGTGCCGCGATCGACTACCTACGCCAATTCGATCGGGCACAACTGGCCGCCTGGGAAGCCCACCTCTACCGCAGGCTGAGGGACGGCCTGGTGGCGATCGACGGGCTGAGGCTCCTCGCCGACCTTCCGCCGGAAGAGAAGGCCCCCATCGCCTCCTTCCACGTCGCCGGCACCCACCCGGCCGACCTCGGGACCCTGCTCGACACGCAAGGCATCGCGGTGCGCGTCGGGCACCACTGCACCATGCCCCTGATCGCCCGCTACGGACTGCCCGGCACCGTGCGCGCCTCGATCGCCTTCTACAACAACGAAGCAGACATCGACCAAACCCTGTCGGCGCTCTCCCGCGCCCTCGAACGTCTGGGAGCCCCTGCCCCATGAACGCCCAAACGGTCACCGCCCGGCGCGACGTCTACGGTATCGTCGTCCCCTCGGGGGAACCCGTCACGATCCCCCAAGGCAGCGAAGTGCGCCTGACGCAGACGTTAGGCACCAGCCTCACGGTGCTCCACGACGGACGCCTCGTGCGCGTGGCCGGCGAAGATGCCGACGCCTTCGGGCTCGACCCTTACGCCCCCTCGCCGATTCCCACCGAAGGCGACCTGCGTGAGCGAATCCTCGAGGTGCTGCGCCAGATCTACGATCCTGAAATCCCGGTCAACATCGTCGACCTGGGCCTCATCTACCGTCTCGACATCGAAGAGAACGAAGACGGCGCCCGGGTCGAGATCGACATGACCCTCACCGCCCCCGGCTGCTCGCTCGGCCCCGTACTCAGCGAGGAAGTCAAACAACGCGTAGAGCAAATTCCCGAGGTAAAAGAGGCAACGGTCAACGTCGTCTTCGACCCTCCCTGGACCTCCGATCGGCTCTCCGAAACCGCACGGCTCGAACTGGGGCTGCTATGACGACGCTCGCCGAGATCGAGGAGAATTTCGCCCTCTTCGACGACTGGGACGGCCGCTACGACTACCTCATCGAGCTGGGGCGCTCGCTGCCCCCTTTCCCGGAATCCGAGCGTACCGACGCCAACCTCGTGCGCGGCTGCCAAAGCCTCGTCTGGCTCGTCTGCCGCCTCGACAACGGCCGCTTGCGCCTGGCGATCGACAGCGATGCGCTCATCGTGCGGGGCTTGGCCGCCATCGTGCTCGCCGCCTACGACGGCAAAACGCCCCAGGAAGCCTTGGAACTCGACACCCTCGCGCTTTTCGAGCGTCTGGGTTTGCTCGCCCACCTCTCCCCCACGCGCGGCAACGGACTGCGGGCAATGATCGAGCGGATCCGCGAATGCGCCCGCGCGGCGATCGCCGACGCAAACCGCTGATCCCCCCTAGACTCCAGGAACTCGACCGATCGGCGCGCCGTCCCAAGACGCGTGTAAGATTGCGCCCGTTGCCACGATCCTGAAAGTCGCCCATGACCGCTTCCACCCTCCACGAGGCCCCGCTGCGCCGCGGCCTGAAAAACCGTCACATCCAGCTCATCGCCCTGGGCGGCGCCATCGGCACCGGGCTCTTCCTCGGCTCGGCCGGCGTGCTCGCCACGGCCGGACCGTCGATGCTGCTCGGCTACGCCATCGGTGGCCTCATCGCCTTCCTCATCATGCGCCAGCTCGGCGAGATGATCGTCGAAGAACCCGTGGCCGGCTCCTTCAGCCACTTCGCCCACACCTACTGGGGCCGCTTCGCCGGCTTTCTCTCCGGCTGGAACTACTGGGTGCTCTACGTGCTCGTCGGCATGGCCGAGCTGACGGCGATCGGCAAATACGTCCAGTTCTGGTGGCCGGAGATCCCCACCTGGATCACCGTTCTGGCGTTCTTCCTCCTCATCAACCTGATCAACCTCGCCAACGTGCGCGCTTTTGGCGAAGCCGAATTCTGGTTCTCCATCATCAAGGTGGCCGCCATCGTCGGCATGATCGTGCTCGGCCTCTACCTGCTCATGAGCGGCCGGGGCGGCGAGCAGGCGAGCGTCACCAACCTCTGGCGCCACGGCGGATTCTTCCCCCACGGCTTCGGCAGCCTGGTGGTTACCCTGCCGATCATCATGTTCTCCTTTGGCGGCCTCGAACTCGTCGGCATCACCGCTGCCGAAGCCTCCGACCCGCGCCGCGTCATCCCCAAGGCCATCAATCAGGTGGTCTACCGCATCCTCATCTTCTACATCGGCGCGATCGCCGTGCTGCTCTCCCTCTATCCCTGGGACCAGCTGGTGGCCTCGCTCAGCGCCGCCGGCGATCCCTACAGCGCCAGCCCCTTCGTGCGCATCTTCTCGCTCATCGGCAGCGACACGGCGGCGCACCTGCTCAACCTCGTCGTGCTCACGGCAGCCCTGTCGTTCTACAACAGCGGCGTCTATTGCAACAGCCGCATGCTCTACGGCCTGGCCGAACAAGGCGACGCCCCCCGCGCCCTCATGAGAATCAACCGCCGCGGCGTACCGGTCCTGGCGGTGGGCGTCTCCGCGCTCATCACCTTCTTCTGCGTGGCGGTCAATTACCTCCTGCCGCAAAGCGCCCTGGAACTGCTGATGTCGCTCGTCGTGGCCGCCCTGGTGATCAACTGGACCATGATCAGCCTCACCCACCTCAAATTCCGCCGGGCACTGCGGCAGCGCCACGTCACCCCTGCTTTCAAAGCCTTCTGGAGCCCGCTCGCCAACTACCTCTGCCTCGCCTTCGTCGCCTTCCTGCTCTTTCTGATGCTCGACAACCCCGGCACGCGCGCTTCCGTCATCGCTCTGCCCATCTGGGTGGCGCTCATGTGGCTCTGCTACCGGCTGCAGCTTCGGCTGCAAGGGCGCGCAATTCCCTCCTGAGAGCGAACCATGGAGCCATCATGAACGATAGAAAAGAAACTCTCGT
Organism: Tepidiphilus sp.; assembly: GCA_028684345.1. Lineage (GTDB taxonomy): Bacteria > Pseudomonadota > Gammaproteobacteria > Burkholderiales > Rhodocyclaceae > Tepidiphilus. Next base: position 5,362 of record JAQUGB010000080.1, read on the forward strand.
CCTCGGCATGGGATGTTTCTGGGGCGCGCAAAAGCGCATGGCCGCGCTGCCCGGAGTGCTCGAAACCGAAGTGGGCTACGCAGGAGGCAGCTTTCCCGACCCCACCTACGACGCGGTGCTCGACTTCGAGCGTCTTCTCCGCCTGGGATCGGTCAACGGGCGTAATCACGCCGAAGTCGTCAAGGTCGTCTATGACCCCGAACTGCTGCTCCCGGAAGCCGTGCTCGCCTGGTTTTGGGAAAACCACGATCCCACCCAGCTCGATCGGCAAGGAAACGACCTCGGCAGCAACTACCGCAGCGCCATCTACACCACCACGCCGGAACAAAGAGAAGCGGCGCTCGCCACGCGCGACGCCTATCAACGGGCGCTCGCGGGCGCTGGTTACGGAGAAATCGTCACCGAAATCGCCCCGCTTTCCTCCTACACCCCGGCAGAGGAATACCATCAGCACTACCTGCTGAAGAACCCGAACGGATACTGCGGCCTAGGGGGTACGGGCGTGCGCATGCCGCATTCCTTTTGGCGCACGCTCGCCGAGCGCCATTTGCCGCCGCTCGCGCGCTGGATCGCCTGCGAACAAGGCACGGAACGCCCCTTCACCGGTCCCTACCTCGATGAGCGGCGCCCCGGCGTCTATGTCGATCGCCTGAGCAATGCGCCGCTTTTCCGCTCGGAGGCGAAGTTCGAAAGCCCCTGCGGCTGGCCGAGCTTCTATGAAGCGATCCCCGGCGCGTTGACGCTACACGAAGACCGCTCGCACGGCATGATCCGTACCGAAGTGCGCAGCGCCAGCACGGGCATTCACCTGGGACACGTCTTCGACGACGGCCCGCCGCCCACGGGCCTGCGTTACTGTATCAACGGTGAAGTCTTGCGCTTCATCCCCGACACGCATCCTTGATCGCCGCCTCGCGGCAAAACGTCCAGAGCACGCCATGGCCAAAAAACGCACCTCCGCCAGCAATGGCGCGAGCCTCGGCTTCGAGGCCGAACTCTTCAAGGCCGCCGACAAGCTGCGCGGCAACATGGAACCCAGCGACTACAAGCACGTCGTGCTGGGGCTCATTTTCCTCAAGTACATCTCGGACGCGTTCGAAGCCAAACATCGGGCGCTCCTCGCCGACGACCCGCTGGCCGCCGAAGACCGCGACGAGTATCTGGCTGAAAATATCTTCTGGGTGCCCCCGCCAGCGCGTTGGTCGCATCTGCAGGCCAACGCCCGCCATCCCTCCATCGGCGTGCTCATCGATGACGCCATGCGCGCCCTCGAGAAAGAAAACGAATCCCTGAAAGGGGTTCTACCCAAAGACTACGCCCGTCCGGCGCTCAACAAAGTGATGCTCGGCGAGCTCATCGACCTTCTCTCCAACATCGGCCTGGGCGAGGAAGCCAACCGCGCCAAGGACGTGCTCGGCCGCGTGTACGAATACTTCCTCGGCCAGTTCGCCGGCGCCGAAGGCAAGCGCGGCGGCGAGTTCTACACGCCCCGCTCGGTGGTCCGCGTGCTGGTGGAAATGCTCGAACCCTTCCACGGCCGCGTCTATGACCCCTGCTGCGGCAGCGGCGGCATGTTCGTGCAATCGGAAAAGTTCGTCGAAGAGCACGGCGGGCGTATCGGCGACATCGCCATCTACGGCCAGGAGAGCAACTACACCACTTGGCGCCTGTGCAAAATGAACCTCGCCGTGCGCGGCATCGACGCCGACATCCGCTGGAACAACGAAGGAAGTTTCCACAAGGACGAATTCCCCGACCTGCGCTTCGACTACATTCTCGCCAACCCGCCCTTCAACGTCTCCGACTGGGGCGGCGAGCGCCTGCGCGACGACCCGCGCTGGGTGTTCGGCATCCCGCCCGCGGGTAACGCCAACTTCGCCTGGCTGCAGCACATTCACTGGCACCTCGCCCCCAACGCGGTGGCGGGCGTGGTTCTGGCCAACGGCTCCATGTCCTCGCAGCAGTCGGGCGAAGGTGAGATCCGCCGCGCCATGATCGAAGCCGACGTCGTCGACTGCATGGTGGCGCTTCCCGGCCAGCTCTTCTACTCCACCCAGATTCCCGCCTGCCTGTGGTTCCTCGCCCGCAACAAGAACCCCGGCAAAGGATTGCGCGACCGGCGCGGACAAGTGCTCTTCATCGACGCGCGCAGCATGGGCGTGCTGGTCGACCGCACCCGGCGCGAGCTCACCGACGAAGAAATCCAGAAGATCGCTCGCACCTACCACGCCTGGCGCGGCGAAAAAGAAGCGGGCGCATATCAGGACGTGCCGGGCTTCTGCAAATCCGCCACGCTCGACGACATCCGCAAGCACGGCCACGTGCTCACGCCCGGCCGCTACGTCGGCGCGGCGGCACAGGAAGAC
>JAQUGB010000081.1:0-2378 GCA_028684345.1 Tepidiphilus sp.
CGCGGTTCTCGGAAGCCATGAGCGCCAAGAGCAGCGCCTCGCGGCGGGTGAGGCGGGCACCGATCCGCAAACGCGAGCGGGTTCCTTTGATGGTATCGACGTCCTCCTTGCCGATGCTGATCTCCTCATCGAGCGGCAGACGGCTCTCGAGCACCACCATGGCCGTCATCAGCTTGGTGATCGAGGCGATCGGCATGGGCTCGGCCGGGTCGCCCCGCAGGGCGATGCGATCGAGCGAGCGCGCGTCCGCCACGAGGAAGGATTCGGACTTGAGCGGCGGCTCGGCTGCCTGCACCCATGAGACCACCGCGAAGAGGAACGTGAAGACCCCTCCCAGAACGAACCGAGGCACCATGGCATACTCCCGACGCGAATCACGCCACCGACGATCCGCCAAATATAACAGTTCGTGACGAAAAACGAGCCGTCTGCCAGCGGGATTACGCTGCCATGCCGGCATCCCCGTCATCGACTCGTGCGATAATTACGGCTTCGCCGCCGCCTGCGGGCCGCGTCGCCGACCGGCTTTTTACTGTATCACCCGTGAGGAAGTCCATGACCGACAATCGTTTTCGCCGCATGGCGCTCGAATCGGCGCCTGACTACGTCCGCCACGAAGGGCTCAAGCGCTGGGTGGCCGACATCGCCGAGCTCACCGAACCCGACCACGTCCATTGGTGCGACGGCTCGCAGGAAGAATACGACCGCCTGTGTCAGGAAATGGTCGAGTCCGGCACGCTGATCCGGCTCAACCCCGAGAAACGCCCGAACTCCTACCTCGCCTGGTCCGACCCCTCCGACGTCGCCCGGGTGGAAGATCGCACCTTCATCTGTACCCAGAACCCCGACGACGCCGGCCCCACCAACAACTGGGAAGATCCGGCGAAGATGCGCGCCACGCTCACGGGGCTCTTCCGCGGCTGCATGCACGGGCGCACGCTCTACATCATCCCCTTCTCCATGGGGCCGCTGGGCAGCCCGATCGCCCACCTCGGCGTCGAACTCTCCGACAGCCCCTACGTCGTGGCCAACATGCGCATCATGACGCGCATGGGCAAAGCCGTCTACGACGTGCTGGGCGAAGACGGATTCTTCGTGCCGGCCGTGCATTCGGTGGGCGCGCCACTCGAGCCGGGCCAGAAAGATGCGCGCTGGCCGTGCAACCACACCAAGTACATCGTGCACTTCCCCGAAACGCGCGAGATCTGGTCTTTCGGTTCGGGCTACGGCGGCAACGCACTCCTTGGCAAGAAGTGCTTTGCGCTGCGCATCGCCTCCACCATGGCACGCGACGAAGGGTGGCTTGCCGAGCACATGCTCATCCTCGGCGTCGAATCCCCGCAGGGCGAGAAGACCTACGTGGCCGCTGCCTTCCCCTCGGCCTGCGGCAAGACCAACTTCGCCATGCTCATCCCACCCAAGCGCTTCGACGGCTGGAAGATCACCACAGTGGGCGACGACATCGCCTGGATCAAGCCCGGCCCCGACGGGAAGTTCCGCGCCATCAACCCCGAGGCGGGCTTCTTCGGCGTCGCGCCCGGCACCGGTGTGAAGACCAACCCCAACGCCATGGCCACGCTGCACGCCAACGTGATCTTCACCAACGTCGCGCTCACCGACGACGGCGACGTGTGGTGGGAAGGCATGTCCGAGCCGCCGGCGCACTGCCTCGACTGGCAAGGGCGCGACTGGACGCCCGAAATCGCCCGCGAGACCGGGCGCAAGGCGGCGCACCCCAACGCCCGCTTCACCGCGCCGGCAAGCCAGTGCCCCTCCATCGACCCCGAATGGGAAAACCCCGAGGGCGTGCCCATCTCCGCCTTCATCTTCGGCGGACGGCGCGCCACCACCGTGCCGCTCGTCTACGAGGCATTCAACTGGGGCTATGGGGTGTACATGGCCGCGACTCTGGGCTCGGAGACCACGGCGGCGGCCACCGGCAAGCAGGGCGTGGTGCGCCGCGATCCCTTCGCCATGCTGCCCTTCTGCGGCTACCACATGGGCGACTACTTCAACCATTGGCTGCGCATGGGGCGCGTGGTCGAGCACCCGCCGCGCATCTTCTGCGTGAACTGGTTCCGTCTGGACGAAAACGGCCGCTTCATGTGGCCCGGTTTCGGCGAAAACATGCGGGTGCTCAAGTGGATCGTCGATCGCTGCCACGGCCGCGTCGGCGCCAAGGAGACGCCGCTCGGCTGGATGCCGCGATTCGAAGACATCGACTGGACGGGGCTCGACATCACCCGCGAAGAATTCGAGGCGCTCACCCGCGTCGACGTCGAGGCCTGGCGCCAGGAACTGGCCGAGCACAAGGAATGGTTCGACAAGCTCGGCGAGCGCCTGCCGCGCGAGCTGGTGCTCAAGCGCGAGCTCTTCGA
>JAQUGB010000081.1:2478-7713 GCA_028684345.1 Tepidiphilus sp.
TCAACAGCTTCTCCAAGTATTTCGGCATGACCGGCTGGCGGCTCGGCTGGCTGGTGCTCCCCGACGCCGACTGGGTGCGCGAGGCGGAAAAGCTCGCCCAGCACCTCTTCATCTCGCCTTCGACGGTGGCCCAGCACGCGGCGCTCGCCGCTTTCCTGCCGCAGACGCAGGAAGAGCTGGAACGGCGGCGCGATGAGTTCGCCCGACGGCGTCACGTGTTGCTGCGCGGGCTCGAGACGCTGGGCTTGGCCGTGCCGGCCGAACCCACCGGCGCATTCTACGCCTACGCCGACGTCTCGGCCTTGGGAGAGACGGCCGATCGACTCGCGCAGCGATTCATCGAGGAAGCGCATGTGGCCGTCACGCCCGGGCGGGACTTCGGCGAGCATCGTGCCGAGCAGTTTTTGCGCTTTGCCTATACCACCACCCAGGCGCGCATCGCCGCCGCCATCGAACGGCTGGCAAAGGTGCTACCCTGATCGCAACGACGGATGCACGCCTCGAATGAGCCGCCACGCGAGTGCCGGGCGAAGCGTTCCCTGGCGCGAACACCCCCTGGGCTCATCATCGTGAAGGATCGTGAGGCGTCGCACATCTCGCTCAGGACGACCCCAACCACTCTCTGCCCCGCTAGCAGGCGCGACGATTGACCTCGGCACACTGCAGCCGTCCGGCCGCGGAGTCAGCCCCGCTGCTGACGGTTGGCGATCTGCTCTAGACTGCGCTTCATCGACAAAACCCGCCGAGCATAGCGCCTATCGGGATCATCGATGGCCCCATTGTAGGCCTGCAAGGCGGTTTCCAGATCCCCATGCCGTTCGATGGCCTCCACCAAAACGTCGATGCCCACCATTACGTTGAGCACCGGATCGAACAACGCGCGCGCATGCACTTCCCGATCGAGACGGGCGGCGATCTTGTCGCCGTGCCATTTCGGGATCACTTGCATCAAACCCTGAGCACCGGCGGCGCTTTCGGCGAAGGGGTTGAATCCGGATTCGATGGCGATGATCGCCACCACCAGCGTTGGATCGATCCCTCGCCGACGCGATTCTTCCTCGACGGCCAGAAAGAGCGGTGTGAGCATCCCGGAAGCCACCCGATACCGACGCGCCACATGATCACGCAGCCGGCGCAACTCGGGGCTGAGCGCCTGAATCCCCAAATGGGCATGCACTGAATCTGCCGAGGACAAACCCGCCGAAGAAGGTTTGCGCGCCTCCACTTTCTGCTTGGCGCTCACCGCCGGGGCAGGGGTTTGCGGCTGTACTTCTGCGGCACGCTCGACCACGGCATCCATGGGGCTCGAGGCACGAAGCACGTCCACCCCCGAAGATTCCTCGCCGTCCTCGTCTTGCGACAAAGACAGGAACGCCGTGACCGAGGAAGGCATGGCCGCCACTCCTGCATCGGAGACCACGGCCAGACCCAAGATACCGAAACCGATGGCGAGCAACAACAGCACGGTGGACACCGTACGCCCTGGCGCCGTCTTGCAGGACGGCTCTAGCGAATCATCATGACGCCGTTCGTCGGTCATGACATCAACCTCCTTCTTGATTCGGATGCCTTCGCCTGGACGAGAGAAATTTCACCGCACACGCGGCAAAGGCGAAAGCGACCCCGAAAGCATACAGACCAGCCGGAACGCGGCTGAATTGAGCGACGGCAGCAAGGCCGCCGCAGAGAAAAGATGAGAAACGATCATTGAGGAATTCGAAGAATAGCGTAAAAAACTCGACAAGCCAAGGACTTGGCCCATCGAGACGCAAACTCCCCCGACCCTGTTGCATTCTTACGACAGCGGTCGAGGAAGAAAACGCCCCGAAAAGAGACCGGCGATCCTCGAGCGCGCAGCGAGCGGCGCGGGCAAGGAAGACGCAAAACGATACCAATCGAAGAAAGGCCCGGGGTCGGTCTTACGACCCGGAGATATATGACAATGGCCTGCAATCGCGTCGATCCCAGGATATCTTCTTATCAATGCGGCAACGAGCGCCCCCGTTCGTTCGTACTGCGCCGGCGTGAAAGGCTGCCGATCGGAGCCTTCGAGTTCGATGCCCACGGAGAAATCGTTGCAGCGCTCCCGCCCTTCCCACCAGGAGAGGCCGGCATGCCAGGCACGGCGATGCGGAGGAACGAATTCGATCGTTTCGCCGTCGCGCCGGATGAAGTAGTGTGCCGACACGCGCAGCCCCTCGAGCGAGGCAAAGGCGGGATGAGCGGCCGGATCGAGCGTGTTGGTGAAGAGCCGCTCGACCGCATCGCCGCCGAAGACTTCCGGCGGCAGGCTGATCGCGTGCAGCACCACCAGGCTGATCGGCATGCCCGCCGGGCGATCGTCGCAGTTGGGTGAGGCCACGCGCCGATCGACCCAGCGTTCGAGTTCTTCCACGACCATGTTCTCCAAACCGGTTCGTCCAGGGTCTCTATAATAGGCGGTTTCAGGCTCCGGACCCGCACCTCATGCGTACCCACTTCCTGCTCGGCGGCGCCCGCAGCGGCAAGAGCGCCCTGGCCCAACGTCTGGCCGAAGAAAGCGGTCTGCCGGTGACGGTGATCGTCACGGGCGAAGCCCGCGATGGCGAAATGGCCGAGCGCATCGCCCGCCACCGGCGCGAGCGCCCCGCCCACTGGCGCACGGTGGAAGCCCCCTTCGAACTCGCCGGCGCGCTGCGCGCCCATGCCGCCCCCGAACGCTTCGTGCTCGTCGATTGCCTGACGCTGTGGCTGTCGAACTGGCTCCTAGCCTGTCTCGACGGCCCGCCGCGCCGCGGCTCGGATGAATTCACCGCCGAGCGTGCGGCGCTGCTCGAACTCGTGGCCGCCCCGCCGGGGCCGCTCGTCTTGGTGGCGAACGAAGTCGGGCTGGGGCTGGTTCCCGAGACGGCGCTCGGGCGGCGCTTCCGCGACGAAGCCGGCCGGCTCAATCAGGACGTCGCCGCACGCGCGGACGCGGTGAGCTTCGTTGCCGCCGGACTGCCGTTGCGGCTCAAATGAGCGTTCATTCACGGCGCCCGACGTTTCCGCCGGAATCGCGTTTGCGTACAATGCGGGCTTTCGCCGACGAATCTTCCCTTCCGATGCTCGAATTCTCCCTCACGCCGACGCACGACCCGGACCTCGCCGCCCGCCTGCAGCGCGCCATCGACGACAAGACCAAGCCTCGCGGCGCGCTGGGGCGGCTCGAAACCACGGCGCTGCGCCTGGGGCTCATCCAGCGCCGCCTCGATCCCCGCCTGGAACGCCCGCAGGCGCTCGTCTTCGCTGCCGATCACGGTGCCACGCGCCGGCCCGGCATCTCGGCCTTCCCGCGCGAGGTCACCTGGCAAATGGTGGAAAACTTCCTCGCCGGCGGGGCGGCGATCAACGTCTTCTGCCGGCAGCACGGCATCCCGCTCGCCGTGGTCGACGCCGGCGTGGATCACGTGTTCGCGCCGCGCCCCGGCCTGATCGACGCCAAACTCGCTTTCGGCAGCAACGACTATCTCCAGGCGCCGGCGCTCGGCCGGGAATTGGCCGTGCGCTGCCTCGCCACCGGCGCCGAGCTGGTGCGCCGCCTGGCACCCGAGACCGGCTGCTTGTTGCTGGGCGAGATGGGCATCGGCAACACGGCTTCGGCGACGCTGCTCACCCACTGCTTTACCGGCGCACCGCTCACGGCGATCACCGGCCGTGGCACGGGGCTCGACGATGAAGGACTGGCGACCAAGCGCCGGCTGCTCGAGACGGCGCTCGCGCGCGGCGGCGTACCCGCCGATCCGATCGACGTGCTCGCCGAATACGGCGGGCTCGAAATCGGCCAGATCGCCGGGGCGATGCTCGCGGCGGCCGAACGCCGTCTCGTCATCCTCGTCGACGGATTCATCGTCACCGCCGCGCTCCTCGTCGCCCATGCCATGGAGCCAGCCGTACTCGACTACTGCATCTTCTCGCACCGCTCGCAGGAGCCGGGGCACCGCCTGCAGCTCGAGCACCTCGGCGCCGAAGCGCTCCTCGAACTCGACCTGCGCCTGGGCGAGGGGACCGGCGCGGCGCTCGCCTATCCGCTCGTCGTCTCCGCCGCCGCCTTCCTGCGCGAAATGGCCAGTTTCTCGGCAACCGGCGTGGCCTCGGGTAGCTGAAGCGGTGGCACGACCACGCCTGCGCGCTCCACCATGATCCGTACCCTTTTCTGGCGGTTCGTCGCGGCGCTGCAGTTCTTCACCCGGCTGCCGCTGCCGCGCGACTTGCCCCAGGTACCATTCCATCAGAGCGGTGCCATCGGCTTTTTCCCCTGGGCGGGACTCGTCGTCGGGTTCCTCGAGGCCGCGGTGTTGTCGTTGGCGCTCTGGCTGTGGCCGCCGACCGTCGCCGCGGTGCTCGCCGTGGCGTTCGTGGTCCTGCTCACCGGGGCCATGCACGAGGATGGCCTGAGCGATGCCGTCGACGGCTTCGGTGCCGGCTGGGATAGAATGCACATCCTCGCCATCATGAAGGACGCACGGCTGGGCAATTACGGGGCCACCGCCCTCATCCTGGCACTGGGGGCACGGGTGGCGCTCACCGCCACGCTCGCCAGCGAGCTCGGAGCGGGATCGCTGTTCGCTGCGCTCATGGCGGCGCATGCGGTCTCGCGCGGCGCCGTACTATTCCCCATGCTGGTGTTGCCCTATGCGCGTGCCGAAGACACCACGAGCCGCGCCAAACCGCTGGTTGCAGGGCTGGACAAGGCGGCGAAGCTCACCGCCACAGCCGGGGTACTCGCGCCGCTCGCCTGTCTCCCGCCGCCGGTCGCGCTCGCGGGGCTCGCTGCCGCCGGGGCCACCGGGGCCGCATGGACGCGGCTATGCGCCCGCCGGCTGGGGGGCTATACCGGCGACGTGCTCGGCGCCGTCCAACAAACGGGCGAAATCGCCTTTCTGCTAGGAATCTTGGCTGCATGGAAATTCATCTGATCCGACATCCGCGCGTGGCCATCGACCCGCAGCTGTGCTATGGCCACAGCGACGTGCCGCTGGCCGAACCCGCCGAAGAGGCCGCCGAACGTCTGCGTCCCTGGCTGCCCGAACGATTCCGTCTCTTCTCCAGCCCCTCGAGCCGGGCGCTGGCGCTGGCCCAGGTCCTAGGGCAGCCCATCCTCGATGAACGGCTAAAAGAAATGCACTTCGGCCAATGGGAGCTGCAACCCTTCGAGTCCCTGGGCGAAGCCCTGGAACTCTGGGCGAAAAATCCCTTCGGGTTTCAACCGCCGGG
>JAQUGB010000082.1 GCA_028684345.1 Tepidiphilus sp.
CAGCCGATCGAAGCGGCGATCGATCATCTCGTGCGCATCAGGATGCTCGCCCGCACCCTGCTCACCAAGCCGGTGGTGATCGGCGAGACCGGCTGGCCCAGCGCCGGGCGCCAGCGCGAAGGGGCGATCCCTTCGCGCGTCAACCAGGCGCGCTACGTGCGCGAGTTCCTGGCCTTGGCGGAGCGTCACGGCTGGCAGTACAACTTCATCGAAGCGGTGGACCAGCCCTGGAAGCGCTGGATGGAGGGCACCGTCGGTGGCCACTGGGGCATGCTCGATACGTCGCTCGCGCCCAAATTCCCCCTCACCGGGCCGATCGCCGAACGTGCGTCATTCTGGCCGGTGCTCGCCTGGGCGGGCATGGGCGCGACGCTACTGCTCCTCATGGCCGCGCCAAGAGCCACAAGCGGACGCGAGCACGCATGGCATGCGCTCGTTGGCGCCGTGCTCGGGCTCATCGCGATGTGGCAGTGGGAACACGCCCTGCTGGCCTACCGCGACGCCGTGGAATGGGGCGTGCTGGGAGCGATCGGGCTCGCCTCGATTCTCGTCGCCGCGTGGCTTGCCGTGGCGCCGCGCCTGCCTTCCCAAACCACCGCGTCCAAGTACGTCGCACTCGCACTGCGGCTCGTGCTCTTTTGCGCCGCCGTGGCCTCGGTATGGCTCGTGGTCGACGGCCGCTACCGCGACTTCCCCACCGCGCTCTATCTGCCGCTCGCGCTCTTTGCCTGGCGCCGCGCCTGGCCCGTCTCCGCCGAAGAGCGCCTCTGGGCCTCGACCCTCTTCGCCTTCGGCCTCTACCGCTGGCTGGAAGAGCCGGGCAACGGTCAGGCGCTGCTGTGGGGCCTCACGGCGATGACGTTTGCGCGCGCCATCCACGCGGCACCTCGAACCACAGCCGCGGCAAGACCCACAGCGCCGCGATGACCCCCGGCGTGGCGGCATAGAAGACCGTGGCCGCCAGGCCGAGCCACAGCGCCGCCACCGCCCAGCGGCGCGATCCACGAAGCTGGGAGATGGCCGCGCACAACACGGCCACCCAACCGATGCGTTCCTCGAGAAACGCCTGAACCAGCAAGAACTTGGCCGCACAGGCAAAGCCTCCTCCGGGCACCCACTTGCCGCCGCAGGCCGCCGGCGCGAGTTGCGCCTCCAGCCATCCGAAGCGCACCCATAGGCAGGCGAGCCCCACCAGGATCGCACCCAAGAACCAGCCGCGCACCAAGGCGCGCCATCCGCTCTTCTTCATCATCCCGTTCGCCGTCTACATCCACCAGGAAACAAACATTTTCTCATCGCCCCGGCCAATTCCGCACGGGAAGCCGTAAAATCGTCCGTTATCCTCCCGTACCACGGATCGATGCAGTGAGCGTAAAACTCCATCTCTTCTGGCGGGCGCTCGTCGCCCTCGCCCTTACCCTGCTCGTGATGTTCGGAACCTTCAAGCTATGGGAATGGCAGACGCGGGGCGATACCATGCCCGGCGTCTCGGGCGAGATCGGCGGCTTCGCCTACACCCCTTTCCGTCGTGACCAGTCTCCCTTCGAAAAGAAGTATCCCACGCCCGAACAGGTGGCCGAAGACCTCGACATCCTGAGTAAGTACACTCGTCGCATCCGTACTTACGGCGTTACCGACGTTCCCTCGATCTATCCCCTGGCCGAAGAAAAAGGCTTCACCGTCACCATGGGTTTGTGGGTCTCGGCCGACGAGGAACTCTCCGAGCGGGAAATTACCGAGGGCTTTGCGCTCCTAAAGCGGCACAAGAACATCGAACGCATCGTGGTGGGCAATGAAGCGCTGCTGCGCAAGGAAATGACGGTGGCCGAGATGGCGTCCTATCTCGACCGCGTGCGCGCCGACATCCGCCGCCAGTTCCGCAAAGGACAACGTCCTCCGGTCTCTACCGCCGAACCTTGGCACGTCTGGCTCGCCAACCCCGAGCTCGTCGACCACGTCGATTACCTCATGGTGCACCTGCTGCCCTATCACGAGGGCATCTCATCCGCACGGGCGCTCGAATACGCTTTCAACCGTTACGAAGAGCTGAGGCAGCGTTTCCCAAAGAAACCTATCGTCATCGGCGAGATCGGCTGGCCCACCAGAGGCGAGGTGATGCCCAACCTCATGGGCGGCGACGAATACGCCCGTGCCGCCTCCGAAGACGCCGCCCGCTTCGTGCGCGGGTTCCTCGCCGATCCACGCTCGGCCTTCCTCGATTACTTCATCATGGAGGCGTTCGATCAGCCCTGGAAAGTCGCCGTGGAAGGCTGGGCGGGTTCCTACTGGGGCATGTTCGACGCCGATCGTCAGCTCAAGTATTCCCTCGACGGTCTCATCGTGAGCGACGTGCGCTGGAAAGAAAAAGCGCGGCTGGCGGTGACGGTCGCAGCCGTGCCCATGTTCCTCATCGCCTTCGCTCTGGGTAGCTGGAACGTGCTCGGGCGCCTGTGGCTCATGGGCTTGGTGCAGCTCTCCGCGGCCGTACTCGTGGTCGGCGTCTATCTGCCCAAGGATTATTACCTCTCGCGGGGCGATCTCGTCGGTCTCGTCTTCCTCATCTTTGCCACGCTCATCACCATCGCCGTACTGCTGTCGCACGGGTTCGAGTTCGGCGAGGTGCTCTTCAAGCGCCAATGGCGCCGGCGCTTCACGCCGCGCGAACCTCTGCCGCCCGAGCAGCAGCCTTTCGTTTCCATTCACCTCGCCTGCTACAACGAGCCGCCCGAGATGGTGATCGCCACCATCGACTCGCTCGCCCGGCTCGATTACGCCAACTTCGAGGTGATCGTCGTCGACAACAACACCACCGACGAGGCCCTGTGGAAGCCGGTGGAGGCGCACTGTGCCACGCTCGGGCCACGTTTCCGCTTCTTCCACCTGCCGAAGTGGCCCGGGTTCAAGGCCGGGGCGCTCAATTTCGCCCTAAAGCAGACAGATCCGCGCGCCGAGATCATCGGTGTAGTCGATGCCGACTACGTCGTCGAACCCGATTGGCTCGCCCGTCTCGTGCCGCACTTCCTCGACAGCCCTCAGGTGGCGGTGGTCCAAGCGCCGCAGGCGCACCGCGACTTCGAACACAGCTTCTTCCAGCGCATGTGCAACTGGGAATTCGAGGGCTTTTTCCGCATCGGCATGCACCACCGCAACGAGCGCAACGCCCTGATCCAGCACGGCACGATGACGCTCATCCGTCGGCAGGCTCTGGAGGAAGTCGGCGGCTGGTCGGAATGGTGCATCTGCGAAGATACCGAACTCGGCCTGCGCCTGATCGAGCTCGGCTACGAAACCCGCTATATCGATCACATCTTCGGCCGCGGACTCACGCCGTCGGACTTCGCCGCCATCAAGTCGCAGCGCTTCCGCTGGGCGTTCGGTGCGATGCAGATCCTCAAAGCCCATTTGCCCAAGCTCCTGGGGCTGCGACCCTCGAAGCTGAACTTCGCCCAGCGCTACCACTTCCTCACCGGCTGGTTCGCCTGGTTCGGCGACGCGCTGCACCTCGTCTTCGCGCTCGCGTCCATCTACTGGACGCTGGGCATGATCCACTTCCCCAAAACCTTCGCCCTGCCAGTCGCATCGCTCGCCATGCCGGTGCTCGGTTTCATGGCCTTCAAGACCGCACTCGGGCCCGTCCTCTACCGGCGCACCATGCACACGCGCTGGAGTGACATCCTCGGCGCCTCGATTCTCTCGGTCGGCTTGGCGCACACCATCGCGCGCGGCGTCTTCGCCGGGCTCTTCCAGAAGAAAGGCACCTTCGTGCGCACCCCCAAAGGTTGGCGTGCCAAAGGAACGTTTGCCTTCTTTGGCCCCATCCGCGAGGAACTCGGCCTGCTCGCGACGATCCTATTGGGTGCAGGGGTTCTCGTGGCAGAACGAGGGTTGCTCGACCTGGAAATCAAGCTCTGGGTCTCCATCCTCATGCTGCAGGCGATCCCCTATCTGGCCGCGCTGCTGTGCCAGATCATCGCCTATTTGCCCGACAATGGCCCAGCGCAAGAGAGACTTCCCCAAACGTCTTCGCCGCATCAGGGAAGCCATGAACCGGCTCCGGGAACTCCGGCCGGCGTTTCGGGTACAATGGCTCATTGAACCGTAATTTCGTAGGAGTGTCATGGCTCAGTATGTCATGTCCATGCTTCGGGTGAACAAGGTCGTTCCCCCCAAGCGTCAGATCATCAAGGACATCTCGCTTTCCTTCTTTCCCGGCGCCAAGATCGGGCTGCTCGGTTTGAACGGCGCGGGCAAATCCACCGTGCTGCGCATCATGGCCGGCGTCGACAAGGAATACGACGGCGAGGTGCAATGGCAGCCCGGCATCCGCATCGGTTACCTGCCGCAGGAACCCCAGCTCGACCCGGAAAAGACCGTGCGCGAAGAAGTCGAAGAGGGTCTGGGCGAACTCATCGAGGCGCGGCGCAAGCTCGAGGAGATCTACGCCGCCTATGCCGAGCCCGACGCCGACTTCGAGAAACTCGCCGAAGAGCAGGCCAAATACGAGGCCATCCTCGCCAGCGCCGGCACTGACCTCGAAAACCAGATGGAGATCGCCGCCGACGCGCTGCGCCTGCCCCCGTGGGACGCCAAGATCGCGCACCTCTCCGGCGGCGAGAAGCGGCGCGTGGCGCTGTGCAAGCTCCTCCTCTCCAAGCCCGACATGCTGCTGCTCGACGAACCCACCAACCACCTCGACGCCGAATCGGTCGAGTGGCTCGAGCAGTACCTCGTGCGTTTTCCCGGCACGGTGGTGGCCGTCACGCACGACCGCTATTTCCTCGACAATGCCGCCGAATGGATCCTGGAACTCGACCGTGGCGAGGGTATTCCCTGGAAGGGCAATTACACTTCCTGGCTGGAGCAGAAGGAAAAACGCCTGGAGCAAGAAGCCAAGGCCGAAGCCGCCCGCCTCAAGGCGATGAAGCAAGAACTCGAGTGGGTACGCCAGAACCCCAAAGGGCGGCAGGCGAAATCCAAGGCGCGTCTGGCGCGCTACGAGGAGCTCGCCTCGATCGAATACCAGCGCCGCAACGAGACGCAGGAGATCTTCATTCCGCCCGGTGAGCGGCTCGGCGACAAGGTGATCGAATTCCACCACGTGAGTAAAGGCTTCGGCGATCGGCTGCTCATCGACGACCTCTCCTTCTCCGTACCCAGGGGGGCGATCGTCGGCATCATCGGCCCCAACGGCGCGGGTAAATCCACTCTTTTCCGCATGATCCTCGGCAAGGAACAGCCCGATTCCGGCACGATCGAGATCGGCCCGACGGTGAAAATCGCTGCCGTGGATCAATCCCGCGAAGGGCTCGATCCCAACAAGACGGTGTGGGAAGAAGTCTCCGGGGGGCTCGACATCCTCAAGGTCGGTGCTTTCGAGATGCCCAGCCGGGCCTACCTCGGCCGCTTCAACTTCAAGGGAGCGGATCAGCAAAAACCCGTGGGCAAACTCTCGGGCGGTGAGCGTGGACGGCTGCACCTCGCCAAGACCCTGATCCAGGGGGGCAACGTGCTGCTACTCGACGAACCCTCCAACGACCTCGACGTGGAGACGCTGCGAGCGCTCGAAGAAGCGCTCCTCGAATTCCCCGGCTGTGCGCTGGTGATCAGCCACGACCGCTGGTTCCTCGACCGCATCTGCACCCACATCCTCGCGGCCGAAGGCGACTCGCAGTGGACCTTCTTCGAGGGCAACTACCGCGAATACGAAGAGGACAAGAAAAAGCGCCTCGGCGAAGACGCCGCCCGCCCGCGGCGCGTCCGTTACAAGCCGCTCGCACGCGCCTGATCATTCCCGGCCGGAATCTTCTTCCTCCGGCCGGGAAAACGCGACCCGGACTCGGGTGCCTCCCGTAGCGGGTCGCTCGAAGTGCAGGATCCACCCCTCCCGTTCGCACAGCCGGCGTACGATCGTCAACCCACGGCCACGAGCCTGGGCTCGAGCCATGTCCTGATCAGGAAGGCCGATCCCGTCGTCTTCGATATTCACCCCCTGCGCATCGACGCTTACCACGACCCGATGGCAGCGGGCGTGCTGCAGGGCATTACGCACCAGATTGGTCACGATCACCGCGAGCGCCTGGGGCGAGCCATGCAGCGTCGGGTTCGCCTCGACGCTGAAATGCAGGACAGGGCCTCCGTCTCGTGGGGTGAATTCGATCTGAGCAAGGCAATTGCGAACGATTTCGCTCACGTCGAATTCCTCCCGCGTTGCTTCCGGTTCGCGCGCGAGCAGCAGGAGGGTCTCGATGGTCTCGGCCATCCGTGCGCTCGCGTGATCGATACGCGCCAGGGCCCTCCGGGAACGCTCCGAGAGAGAGGGGTCTGACGCGAGCAGCTCTGCTGCATGGCGGATCACGGTAAGCGGCGTGCGCAGCTCGTGGCTCGCGTCGGCCGAAAAATCCCGCTCACGCGAGAGGGCCTCGAGCATGCGCTGCCGGTAGTCGTCGAGCGCCCGCGCCAGCACCAACACCTCGTCGTCCATGTCCTCGTCGGCCAGTCGCAGCTCGGGGGAGAAATCATGTGCCACGCTCAAACGCTCGGTGAGTCGGTCGAGCGGCGCGAGCAAACGGCGGGAGAAGTAGAACCCGAACCACAGCGCTGCATAGCCGGCGAGCACGGCACCCGTGAGCACGATGAGCGCGCTCACCCATTCTCGCCGTTCGATACTGGAGATGTCGTGGAGCACGGCAAAGCGCTGGCCATCGGTGAGAGAAGCGACCCCCGCGATCCAGCCCTTGCTCCCGAGTTCGACTTCATGCACGCCATCGGGCAGGAGAAAAACGGCATCTGGCAAAGTGTCGAGTTCGAGGGCGTACAAGACGAGGACATTGGGATGGCGTGGATGCGAACGCAAGGCGAAGTTCTCCGGCGCCGCTATGAGGCTATCGAGACGCTCTTGCACCACCTCCATCACCGCGCGTTCTTCCAGCTCGTAGCTCACCCAGAGCATCATGCCGGAGACGAGTGGCCCCAAAGCCACCCCGAGGAAAGCAAAGGCGGTGATGAGCCGAATGCGCAGGCTATGCGGACGTTTCTTCATCGGGCACGGCCAGACGGTAGCCGACGTGGGGGATCGTGTGCAGCAAGGGAACGTCGAACGGCCGGTCGATCGCCTGACGCAAGCGATGGATGTGGGCGCGTAGCGCATCGCTGTCGGGCGGATCGTCCCCCCACAGCGCGGCCTCGAGGCGCTCGCGCGTCACGACGGCAGGCGAAGCGCGCATCAAGAGTCGCAGCAGTTGGTAATCGAAAGGGGCCAGGACGATTTTCTTGCCCTGCCGTGATACCTGGTGGGTTCGCTCATCGAGGATCAGATCGCCCACTTGCAGGCGTTGTCGTTCCAGGCCGCCTGCGGCCCGTCGCGCGTGCGCCCGCAATCTCGCTTCGAGCTCGCGCAGCGAGAGGGGCTTGACGAGATAGTCGTCGGCGCCCACTTCCAGACCGAGCAGCTTGTCGTCCAATTCGCCCCTGGCCGTGAGTACGAGGATCGGCGTGGCGATCCCTTCT
>JAQUGB010000083.1 GCA_028684345.1 Tepidiphilus sp.
AGCCGCACGCCCGCGTGGATGGTGAAGTAATCCACCCCTTGTTCGGCCTGTTCGATGAGCGTGTCGCGGAAGAGCTCCCAAGTGAGCTCCTCGGCCTTGCCCTCGACCTTCTCCAGCGCCTGGTAGATGGGCACCGTGCCGATCGGAACGGGGCTGTTGCGGATGATCCACTCGCGCGTCTCGTGGATGTGGCGGCCGGTGGACAGATCCATCACCGTGTCGGCCCCCCAGCGGATCGCCCAGGTCATCTTGTCGACTTCTTCCTGGATGTCGGAGGCGAGCGCCGAGTTGCCGATGTTGGCATTCACTTTCACCAGGAAGTTGCGCCCGATGATCATCGGCTCGGATTCGGGATGATTGATGTTGGCCGGGATGATCGCCCGGCCGGCGGCCACTTCCGCGCGCACGAATTCCGGTGTGATCTCCTCGGGGATGCGGGCCCCGAAACGCTGCCCTGGATGCTGGCGCGCGAGGATCTGCGCGAGGCGCTCGCCGCGCGGGCCGCTTCGCGCCAGCGCCTCGAGATACGCCCGGCGGTTCTGGTTCTCACGGATGGCAATGAACTCCATCTCGGGCGTGATGAGGCCGCGGCGCGCGTAGTGCAGTTGCGTCACGTTGGCCCCGGGCTTGGCGCGGCGCGGGGTGCGCGCAAGGCCCGGAAAACGCAGCCCGGCGGTGGCGGGGTCCCGCAGGCGCGCCTGCGCGTGCGCGCTCGTGGGGCCGGGCAGTTCCTCGGTGTCGCCGCGCTCTTCGATCCAGGCCCGGCGCAGCGGCGGCAGACCCCGGCGGATGTCGACCTGCGCCTCGGGGTCGGTGTAGGGGCCGGAGGTATCGTAGACGTAGATCGGCGGGTTGGGCTCGGCGCCGAAGGAAGCCGGCGTGTCCGATTGCCGGATCTCGCGCATGGGCACGCGCAGGTCGGGGCGCGAGCCCTGCACGTAGATCTTGCGCGAATTGGGGAAGGGTTGGACCGCGGCGGCGTCGACGCGCGCGCTCGCGGCGAAAAAGCTGTCTCTGGCGTTCATGGGCGCGCTCTCTGGGTTGGGGTTCGGGCGACATGCCCGTCGGCCCATTATAGCCAGAGCGCGTGGAAGTGATGCAGCGGCCCGTGCCCGTGGCCGACGGCGAGCGCGCCGCTTGCCGCGATCGCCTCTTGGAGATAGCGGTGCGCCTCGCGGACCACCTCACGCATCGCCGCGTCGGTGAGCGGCGAGCCGGCCCGGGCGGCGAGCGCCGTGATCGCCGCGGCGTAGGTGCAGCCGGTGCCGTGCGTGTTCTTCGTCGCCGCCTTGGGGGCGACGAATTCGTGCAGGTGCTCGCCGTCGAAGAGCAGATCCACGAGTTCGCTCCCCGGCAGGTGCCCGCCCTTCAAGAGCACCCAGTGCCCGTCGTCGGTGGGCAGGAGCGCGCGCAGCGCCTCGGCCGCGCGGATCATCTCGCGCCGGCTCTCCGGCGCCGTGCGCCCCAGCAGCACCGCCGCCTCCGGCAGGTTGGGCGTGATCACGGTAGCAAGCGGCAGCAGCGCCTCCACGAGCGCGCCCACCGCCTGCCGGTCGAGCAGGGCATCCCCGCTCTTTGCGACCATCACGGGGTCGACCACCAAAATGGGGCTCTGCCCCTGCGCCCGCCAGTGGGCGAGCCGCTCGGCGACGGTCTCGATCACCGCGGCGGTGGCGAGCATCCCCGTCTTGGTGGCGGCGATCGCCACGTCGGCGAAGAGCGTGTCGAGCTGCGCGCGCAGAAACTCCGCCGGCGGCACGTGCACCGCGCGCACGCCCCGGGTGTTCTGCGCCGTGAGCGCCGCCACCACGCCGCAGCCGTAGGTGCGCAGCGCCGCGAAGGTCTTGAGATCGGCGTAGAGGCCGGGGCCGCCGGAAGGGTCGATGCCGGCAATCGAGAGCACGTTGGGCACGGCCTCAGGCATGGGCGGGCACCTCCGCACTCATGCCCTGCGTCAGCCACGCGCGCAGTTTCTTGATCGCCGCCGCCTCGATCTGGCGGATGCGCTCGGCCGAAACGCCGTATTCCGCCGCCAGCGCCTGCAGCGTCTCCGGCTCCTCGGCCAGCCAGCGCCGGCGCACGATGTCGGCGCTGCGCGCATCGAGCCGGGAGAGCGCTATACGCAGCCCCTCGTCGGCGAGCCAGTGCGCCTCGGCTTCCAGCACCGCCTCCTCGGGCGTGGCGCCGGGATCGGGCAGATAGGCGATCGGCGCGGGGAGCGCATCTTCCTCGCCCTCCGCCGTGGGCGCCTCCAGCGGCACATCCGCCCCGGCAAAGCGCGCCTCCATCTCCAGCACCTCTTCGGGCTTCACCCCCAGCTCGTCGGCGATCGCCCGCGCCTCGGCCGGGTGCAGCGCGTTCCTCGAACCTTTCAAGCGGCGCAGGTTGAAGAAGAGCTTGCGCTGCGCCTTGGTGGTGGCGATTTTCACCAGGCGCCAGTTGCGCACGATGAACTCATGGATCTCCGCCTTGATCCAGTGCACCGCGAAGGTGACGAGCCGCACGCCGCGCGTCTCGTCGAAGCGGCGCACCGCCTTCATCAGCCCCACGTTGCCCTCCTGGATGAGGTCGGCCTCCGGCAGACCGTAGCCGAAATACTGCCGCGCGATCGCCACCACGTAGCGTAGGTGCGCCAGCACCAGGCGCCGCGCCGCCTCCAGGTCGCGCTCCAGCCGCCAGCGCCGGGCGAGCTCCTTTTCCTCCTCGGCGCAGAGCGGCGGGATGCTGCGCACCGCCCGCACGTACTGCTCCAGGCTGGAGACGGGGCTCGGCAAGCCCGGGGCGTATCCCAGCGGTACGACCGCGTTCCTCGTCATTGCGCTCCTCCGTTCGGATTCCTGTGTCGTCTTCGAGAATTTAGCACTCGATGCATGAGAGTGCCAAGCGTCCCCGGGGGTTCCGCTTTGTTGCATCGGTGCAACAAGAATGCGCGTTTCTTCCGGGGATTCGCATTCGGGCTCTTGTCAAGGGCTCGGGGCGTGCGCAACAATGCATCTCAAGCTTCGCCGACGGTGGTGATGCTTTTGGGTGGGCGGAGCGGTTCCGCCCCAAACGGGCTTCCTTCTTGCAAGAGAGGAGAAATACGATGCAAAAGAAACTGATCGCACTGGCGGTGGCGGGCCTCGTCTCGGCGCCGGTGTTCGCCCAGTCGAACATCCAGGTCTACGGCGTGGCCGACGCCTATATGAAATATGGCGACTTTATGGGTGACGATACGATGGGTGTCGACTCCGGCGGCCTGATGGGCAGCCGCATCGGCTTCCGCGGCGAGGAAGACCTCGGCAGCGGCCTGAAGGCCGTGTTCGTGCTGGAGCAGGGCTTCAACATCGACACGGGAGCGTCGATGTCTGAGGGTTCTTCCTTTGCTCGCCAGGCCTACGTCGGCCTGAAAGGCAACTTCGGTCAGGTCGCGCTCGGTCGTCAATACGCTCCGGGTTACTTCACCGGTGAGTACGACGCGCTGCTGAACGCCTTCGTCAGCCCCATGAGCCTGCTGTCCAACTTCGCCGGTCTCACCATCACCCCGAACTCCCCGGCGCGCTGGAACAACTCGGTCACCTACAACGGCACGTTCCAGTCGGTGAGCGTGGCCGGTATCTACTCGGCGGGGAATCGGGAAACCGACGAGAAAGGCGGTCCGGACTACACCGACGACGACAAGTACGGCGTCTCGCTGAAGTACGACAACGGCCCGCTGAAGATTGGTGGCATTTATCAGGCGGTGAAGTTCAAGGATGTTGCCGACGAAACCCAGAACGAATGGTTGATCGGTGCCTCCTACAACTTCGGCATGGCGACGCTGGCCGGCTCCTATCAGCAGGGCCGCGACGTCCTCGGCGTCGACGGTCTCGACGTCGACCTGTGGCAGGTGGGCGTGATCGTGCCGGTGGGCGCGGGCAACATTCATGTGGCCTATGCGCAGACGAAGTTGGATTATCCCAGCCATTTGGGGGGTGGGGATGACAAACCCAAGGCCTTCACCGTTGCCTACACCCACGCGCTCTCCAAGCGCACCACCGGCTACCTCGGCTACACCAAGGTCGATTACGATGATCTGACGTGGGGGGCGGTTGGTCCTGACGGATTGAAGCGTGTCAGCGACACGAACGGTCACTCGGACACGGAAAAAGTGGGCGACACCGACCTCTTCTACGTCGGTATCAACCACAAGTTCTGATGAGCTTGGTTGAGGGATAGTCGTTCTTGAAGAAAGGGAAGGGGCTTGTCCTCTTCCCTTTTTTGTCTCCTCCTGCTCCTGCGTTCGCGGCCGTTGCGCCGATGCAACAGAACGTTGGCCGGACGTGGAGCGCATTCCTGGGGCTCTCCTTGCTTTGCTTCGCCGGGCTCGTGATAATCCCTCCACTTCGTCCGTGTAGAAGACGAACGTTCGGCGGAGAGGAGTTCCGCGGCGTTTTCCCCGATCGAATGCAAGGAGAATTTCATGAAAAAAACGCAAAAACGGCTGGTCGCGCTGGCGGTCGCAAGTCTCGTCTCGACCCCGCTGTGGGCGCAATCTTCTTCCATCCAGCTCTACGGCGTGGCCGACGCCTTCTTCAAATACGGTCAATGGATGGGGGACGACACCGCCGGCATCGACGATGGCGGTCTGGCCGGCAGCCGCATTGGCTTTCGTGGTGAGGAAGCGCTCGGCAGCGGGTTGAAAGCCGTGTTCGTGCTGGAACAGGGGGTGAATCTCGATACCGGCAAGTCGTGCTGCATGTCCGGCGCCGACGACAAATCCAATGGCGGTAGCCAGACTTTTGCCCGCCAAGCCTACGTCGGGTTGAAGGGGGACTTCGGTCAGGTGGCACTGGGCCGCCAGTATGCGCCCGGCTTCTTCATCGACAGTTACGATGCGCTGCTCTCTGCCGTGCCCAGCCCGCAGAGCTGGCTGTCGCTGCTCGGCAACCTCACGATCACTCCCAACTCGCCGGCGCGCTGGAACAACGCGGTTACCTATAACGGCACCTTCCAGTCCGTCACCTTCAATGCGATCTACTCGGCGGGCAACCGTGAGAGCGATTCGGGTCGCGATTTGATCATCGATGGAACCAACGTTGGACGAGTGGATTATACGGACGACGACAAATACGGCTTGGCACTACGCTACGACAATGGTCCCCTGAAGATTGGCGCCATCTATCAAGGGGTCAAGTTCAGCAAGGAAAACGTGGCTGATGATTATGCCGAGGGCGACAAGACCCAGAAAGAATGGTTCCTCGGCGCCTCCTACGACTTCGGCATGGCGACGCTGGCCGGGTCGTACCAGCAGGGCCGCGACGTCCTGGGAATGAACGACCATGACGTCGATCTGTGGCAGGTGGGCGTGATCGTGCCGGTGGGCGCGGGCAACATCCACGTGGCCTACGCTCGAGCCGATATCGACAAAGCCAAGTTGCTTCAGGACGACGTCAAGCCAAAGTCCTTCACCGTGGCCTACACCCACACGCTCTCCAAGCGCACCACCGCCTATCTCGGGTATAGCAAGATCGATTACGACGACCTGACCTGGGACGATGCGCGCAAGTTGGGTCAGACCGATTCCTCGTTGAATGGCCATTCGGGGGCGAGCAAGGTGGACGACACCGACCTCTTCTTCGTCGGCATGTCGCACTCTTTCTGACGGTTGCACGCAGCAGCCGCAGACGGAAAAGGGGCTTCGGCCCCTTTTCCGTTTCATGGTCGGCATAGCAGCGAGGATCGCGCCTAGCTGAGCGGCTGCGGCACCTTTGCTTGTTTTTTGCGTCGAAGTTGTACAATATATTTGTCCAACTAAACAAAGGATGTCGCCATGACCATCGAAACCACCTATAGCCAGGCCCGTAAGCAACTCAAGACGCTGATGGATCGTGCAGTCGATGACCGTGAAGTCGTCGTGGTGCGTCGCCGCTCGGGGAGTGCCGTCGCGATGATTGCCGCCGATGAACTGCAAAGCCTGATGGAGACGGCGCATCTGCTGCGCTCACCAAAGAATGCGGAACGTCTGCTGACCGCCCTGGCCCGCGCCCGCGCCGGTGAGGTCGCCCCCTCTGCGGTCGATGACCTCGAAAAGCGCTATGGCCTCCAAGACTGAGTGCAAACGCGTTGCAGTGTTTCAGCCCGAGTTCCTGGAGGACTTGAGCTACTGGGTGGAAACAGAACGCCGCACTGCCAAGCGCCTCCTGGAACTGGTCAAGGCCGCCCTGCGCGACCCTTTCAAGGGCATTGGTAATCCCGAACCGCTGAAGTATTTGGGCTCGGATGTCTGGTCACGTCGGATCACGCAAGAGCACCGCTGCGTCTATCTGGTGAAAGAGGATCGAATCGAGTTTTTGCAAGGCCGATATCACTACTAGCCAACCGCTCTTGCCTCAGGCGGCTTGGCGGGCGAACAGCGCCCGGGCGGTGCGCATGCCGCGCAGGAAGCGGGTTTGCCGGGCGGCGCAGTGGGCGGCTCCGGGAGGGCTCATGCAGGCAGTGTAGGAAAAGGGGTGGGGGCGTCAACATCGAGGGAGCGCGTGGAGAAGAATGCTTCCCCCTCGCCTGCCCGCGTCAGGCCATGGCCAATTCGAGTTTGCTGACGCGTTCAAGATTCGTGTGCTGGCGAGCGACCCAGAGATCGTGGGCATCTTGCATGGCAAGCCAGCTCTCGGGGCTGCGTCCAAGCACCTTCGCTAGCCGCAGCGCCATGTCCGGCGTCACCCGGCTCCTGCCCTTGAGGATTCTGCTCAAGGTGGAGGGCGCGACATCGAGCCGACGCGCAAGCTCGCGGGCGCTGATGCCATAGGGCTGCAGATAGGCCTCGATGATGAATTCGCCGGGATGAGGGGGGTTATGCATGGCCATCAGTGATAATCCTCGTAGTCTACGACGTACGCGTTCCCGTCACGGAACTCGAAAGTCATCCGCCAGTTGCCGCTCACGCTAACCGACCAGCGTCCGTCCAAATCGCCTTTGAGCGGATGAAGGCGAAAGCCCGGGATGTCCATGTCGTCGATCGTCTGCGCCGTCTCCAAAGCGACGAGCAGCATCCGCAGGCGCTTGGCATGAGCGGCCTGGATGCCCGATGTGCTGCCCGTTTCGAAGAATCTGCGCAGGCCTTTGTGCCGGAACGATTTGATCATGGCCTATTTTAGCCTGTTGCGCAACAGGCAACAAATCGATCGGGCGCAGGGCCTCCCGTCCGGCGGTCCGCTGGCGCGCGCCGTTGACGTTGACGTCAACGTCATCTTCGCGCTACATTCCCGTTTGAAAAACCGCATCGGACGAGGAGGGACTTCCATGAGCGATCCGCACATCCAGCAGAAAATCGCCCCGTACAAGCCGAAGAACAAGGTGCGCTTCGTCACCGCGGCGGCGCTCTTCGACGGGCACGACGCCTCGATCAACATCATGCGCCGCATCCTGCAGGCGACCGGCTGCGAGGTGATCCACCTGGGGCACAATCGCTCGGCGGGCGAGATCGTGCGCGCGGCGCTGCAGGAGGACGTGCAGGGCATCGCCGTGACGAG
>JAQUGB010000084.1 GCA_028684345.1 Tepidiphilus sp.
AGGCGATAGGTCCCGCCTTCGACCCGTTCGACGAAACCGGCGGCCGTCATGGCCGACAGGATGCGGTGCGCGGTGGAGGGGTGAAGCCCGGCTTGGCTCGCGAGTACCTTCAGCGGCAGCGAATCGGGATGCTGCGCCAGTACGTCGAGCAAAATGACGAGCCGATCGATCACTTGGATCGAGCTTTTGTTCTCGGCGGGAGTTGGGGCGGAGGCTGCAGGAGGATGTTGTATCATCGGTTCGATCGTCGGAATCGAGCGCATAGTATAGCTCGATTTTTCGTATCGTGAAACAAGGAGGGAAGCAATGAGCGCAAGTGCAATCGTCGCTTTGCCGCTGCTGGGTGCGATCCTGCCGCCGCTCTTTGCACGGGCGGGGCGCACGCCGGCGCTGCTCGCGGCTCTGGCGCCGAGTGTGATCGCGCTCGTATTGTTGTGGGGGCAGGCTGCGGCGGTGTTTTCCGGTGTATCGGAGGAGGTGCGCGTCCCTTGGGTGCCTGCCCTCGGCCTGGAATGGGCCTTGCGTATCGATGG
Organism: Tepidiphilus sp.; assembly: GCA_028684345.1. Lineage (GTDB taxonomy): Bacteria > Pseudomonadota > Gammaproteobacteria > Burkholderiales > Rhodocyclaceae > Tepidiphilus. The sequence goes on from JAQUGB010000084.1 coordinate 534, forward strand.
CCTGGGTTTTTTCTTCGCTTCCCTGATCCTGGCGATCGGCATCCTGATTTTCATCTATAGTCGTGGCTATCTCGCCGGCAACGAACCCATCGGGACGTTTTATGCATATCTCCTTCTTTTCCAGGGGGCGATGCTGGGCGTGGTGCTGGCCGACAATCTGCTGCTATTGCCGGTGTTCTGGGAGCTCACCAGCCTTTCTTCGTTTCTCCTGATCGGATTTTGGCGTCATCTGCCCGACGGACGGCGTGGGGCACGCCTTGCGCTGGCGATCACCGGGGCAGGGGGGCTCGCGTTGCTCGCCGGCCTGATCCTGCTCGGAGAGGTCGCCGGTACGTATCGCCTCTCCGAACTCGCGGCGCGGCAAGAGCTCATTCTCGCCTCACCCTTGGCGCCGGCGATACTTGCCTTGATCCTGCTGGGCGCCTTTACCAAGAGCGCGCAGTTTCCCTTTCATTTCTGGCTGCCGCATGCGATGGCCGCGCCCACGCCGGTTTCGGCTTATCTGCATTCGGCTACCATGGTGAAAGCAGGGTTGTATCTGCTCGCGCGCCTGTGGCCGGTGTTCGGCCAGACCGACGCCTGGGTCGCCTGGGTGACCGGGATCGGGGCGGCGACGATGCTTCTCGGGGCGACGATCGCGCTCTTCAAGGACGACCTGAAAGCACTGCTGGCGTATTCGACGGTGAGCCACCTGGGGCTGGTGACGATGCTTCTGGGCCTGGGAACGCCCACGGCGGTGTTCGCGGCCATGCTGCACGTGCTGATGCACGCGACGTTCAAGGCGGCGCTCTTCATGAACACGGGCATCGTCGATCACGAAACGGGCCTGCGTGATTTGCGTCGCCTCTCGGGTCTGGCCAAGGTGATGCCTCTGACGGCGGGATTGGGGACGCTGGCGGCCTTGTCGATGGCCGGTGTGCCGCCGTTGAATGGCTTCGTTTCCAAGGAGGCGATGCTCGCTGAAGTGCTGGCGGCGCGCTGGGGGGGTGGCTGGCCGTTGTGGGGGCTCGTCGCCTTGGCGGCGATCCTCTCTGCGGCTTATGCGTTCCGGTATTTTTCGGCGCTCTTCTTCGGGCCGTTGCGCCTGCCGGAGGGGAGGCTCCCACACGATCCGCCGGCACCCCTGTGGGGACCTCCCTTGGTTTTGGTCGTGGCAGTGGTGGTGTTGGGGCTGTGGCCGGGCGTCGCCGAGCCCTTGCTCGCCGCGGCAAGCGCGGCGGCGGTGGGCGCGCACGCGCCGTGGCCGGAACTCGCGCCATGGCATGGGTTTGGCGCGCCGCTCGTGGTCTCTGCCGTGGCTTTCGTCATCGGCGCGGCCATGGTGTGGCACTATCGAGCGCTGTCGGGCCGGGTGCTTGCCTGGGCTTTGCCGTTCGATGGGCGTAGAGCGTTCTTCTCGGCGCAGGAATGGCTGGTGCGCGGGGCGCATCGCCTCATCGCCCGGGTGCACTCGGGTGTACTGGGGCGCTACGTGCTGCTGCTCGCCGTGGTGAGCCTCGTCGCGCTCGCGCTCGGTTGGGGCATGGGAGAGGGATGGCGACCGCAGCGTGCACCGACGCCCATGAACGGCCTCAGTCTGATCTTCGCCGGGGTCGGGCTCGCCGCGATCGGCCTCGTGGTGCGCTGGCATCATGAGCGGCTGCGGGCAGTGCTACTCACGGGCGCGGTGGGGCTCGTCGTTTCGCTGGCTTTCCTGCATGCTTCGGCGCCGGACCTGGCGCTCACCCAGATTTCGGTCGAGGCGGTGACGACGGTTTTGCTGTTGCTCATGCTGTTCTTCCTTCCGCAGCACGATGCCGAGCCGGTGGCCAAGCCGCGGGGTGCGGCGGCCGTCTCCATCCTCATCGGCACGGCGGTGGGGTTGCTCGCCTGGGTGATGATGCGCAATGACGGGCCTACCCTGGCCGATTATTTCTGGAGCCGTTCGGTATCGGAAGGGGGGGGGAGCAACGTGGTCAACGTGATCCTCGTCGATTTCCGCGGTTACGATACGTTCGGCGAGATTACGGTGCTGGGCATCGCCGCCTTGGTGATCTACGCACTTTTGCAGGGCATGCAGGAGGGCGCGGCACGAGGACATTTGCACGCCTGGCGTTTCCCGTTCACTTTGTCACCGACGCGCCATCCGCTGCCGTTTGCCGTGACGGCGCGGGTGATGTTGCCTTTCCTGCTCATGGCCGTTTTCTATATCTTTTTCCGCGGGCACAATGCCCCTGGCGGTGGCTTCATCGCCGCTTTGCTTTTGGCCCTTGCATTCTTGATCCAGTACATGGCCAGCGGCCTGTCCTGGACGATGCATCGCATGCGCCTCGATGCGCACGTTTGGATCGGCACCGGGCTTCTCGTGGCCGGGGCGACCGGTATGGCGGCGATGGGCTTGGGCGCGCCGTTTTTACGCAGTGCCCACGGCGAGGTGCATGTCCCAGGCATCGGGCCGGTGCCGCTGGCGAGCGCCATGGGGTTCGATCTAGGCGTGTTGCTGACGGTATTCGGGGCGGTGACGCTGGCTTTGGTGCAGTTGGCTCATTTGGGGCAGCTCGTGGGTTTTCCGCCCGGTCGCACACCCATGGACCCGGCCCGACCGAAACCATCGGAAAAGGAGGGGTGAGATGGAAATTTTGTTCGCCGTGCTCATCGCAGCGCTGACGGCTGCCGGGATTTACCTTTGTTGCCTACGACAGGTCTTTCCCGTAGTGCTGGGCCTATCCCTGCTCTCCTATGCCACCAACCTCTTCGTCTTCGTTGCCGGGCGCTTGACCGTCGGCGCTCCTCCGGTCTGGGCGGAGGGCGTGACGCGCTTCGCCGATCCGCTGCCGCAGGCGCTGGTGCTCACGGCCATCGTCATTTCCTTCGGGATGACGGCGCTCCTGGTGGTGCTGGCCATTCGGGCGCGTTTCGAGTCCGGCGCGGAGCGCAGCGACGTGCCGGCAGTGACCGATCGTGTGGAGGTCGAGCGGTGAATGCGCATCTGCCGATTCTGCCCGTCCTGATTCCGGTACTGAGCGCGGCGGTGATGGTGGCGCTCTCGCGTCAGGATCTGGTGCTGGCGCGCGTGCTCTCTTTTATTGCGGCGGCAGCCCAGCTCGTCGTGGCCTCGTTGCTCTTCGCGGCGGTAGGGGAAGGAGAGGTTCTCGTCTACCGGCTCGGCGACTGGCCGGCACCGTATGGCATCGCGCTGGTGGCCGATCGCCTCTCGGCGGCGATGGTGCTGCTCACCGCGGCCCTCGGCGCGGTGTTGCTGTTGCATGCGGTCTGCGCCTGGGATCGACGCGGAAGGCACTTCCATCCGTTGTTCCAGTTTCAGCTGATGGGGATCTACGGCGCTTTTCTCACGGGAGATTTCTTCAACCTCTTCGTTTTCTTCGAGGTGATGCTGATCGCTTCCTACGGGCTGATGGTGCACGGCGGTGGTGCGGCGCGACTGACGAATGCGTTGCAGTACATGGTGGTCAACCTCATCGCTTCGTCCCTTTTCCTCTTCGCCGTCGCCCTCATCTACAATGCGGCCGGTACGCTCAATTTTGCCGATCTGGCACAGCGAGTGCCAACAATTCCGTCCTCCGATCGGGGTATTCTCATGGCGGGAGGGGCGTTGCTGTGCGTCGTTTTCTTACTGAAAGCGGCGGTGGTGCCCTTGCAGTTCTGGCTGCCGGGAGCCTACGGGCATGCTCCGGGGGTGGCGGCGGCGCTCTTTGCCTTGCTCTCCAAAGTCGGGGCTTATGCGCTGCTGCGCTTCGCGCTCGTCGGCTTGGGGGGGGCGTCGCTCGCGGCGCTGGAGCCCCTGGCCTGGCTCACCTTGTTGGCCGGGGCGCTGGGCGTTCTGGCCGCGCCCACGCTGGGCGTGCTCGCCGGTTTTGCTTCCATCGCGTCGATCGGCGTGCTCTTCGTGGGGCTGGCTGGGGCGGATGCGGCGCGGCTGGGCGCGGGGCTCTATTATCTGGTCCATTCCACGCTGGCGGGGGCGGCGCTCTTCGTGCTCGCCGACCTGGTGCGCTCGGTGCGGCGCGAGGAAGGCGACGCCGTTCTCGGCGGCCAGGATTTCGCTGGACGGGCACTGCTCGGCGGAGGGTTCTTCCTCGCGGCGATCGCGGCGGTGGGTCTGCCGCCGCTGTCGGGCTTCATCGGCAAGCTCGCGCTGCTGCGCAGCATCCCGGTGGAGGGGGGCGCTGGGGCGGCGAGCTGGGTGTTCGTGCTCGTGGCGTCTTTCCTCCTGCTGCTGGGACTGTCGCGGGCGGGTTCGCGGGTGTTCTGGAAAACGCAAGGGGATGGAGGGCAGGCGTCGCACGGGCCGGCGGCGGGTGGCGTGGCGGCGCTCGCCTTGCTGCTGGCGGGGACGCTCGTCTGGGCGCTCGTCGCCGGCCCGGCGCTTGCCTATTTCACGCAGGCGGCACAGGCGCTGCTCGAGCCGGGCGCTTACGTGCAAGCCGTGATGGGAGCGGGGGTGTACCGATGAGGATGCGATCGAGGTGGCGCCGCTGGGTGCCGCATCCAGCCGTGAGCTTGGCGCTGACCTTGGTATGGGTGGCACTGCAAAACGATTTCTCTGCCGGGCAGTGGCTGATGGGCGTGATCCTGGGCGTGGTGGTTCCTTTGCTCCTGCGCCCTTTTTGGCCGGACCTGCCTCAGGTGCATTCATGGCGTACGGCCATCGTCTATGCGGCGATCGTGTTGTGGGACATCGTCAAGGCCAACGTGCAGGTGGCCGGCTGGATACTGCTGCGCCGGCCGGAGACGTTGCGCTCGACCTGGCTCGTCGTGCCGCTGCGCCTGCATCGACCCGAGGCGATCACGCTGCTCGCGGGCACGATCACGATGACGCCGGGTACGGTGAGCTGCGACCTGGCCGCCGACGGCTCGGCCCTGCTGGTGCATTGCCTGCACACGGAAGACGCGGCGGCCACGGTGGCGGGGATCAAGTCGCGCTACGAGGCACGCGTGATGAAGATTTTCGGGGAGGGCGACGCATGATCGAATGGGCGGCTTTGGTGGCCTTGGCGGCGTTTGGGGTCGGGGTGCTGCTGTGCGCGTGGCGTCTGTGGCGCGGCCCGGACCTGGTCGACCGGGCGATGGCTTTGGATACCTTGATGGTGAACGTGATCGCGCTCATCGTCACGTGGGGCATCTGGCAAGGGAGTTCGGTGCTGTTCGAGGCGGCGCTCTTTTTCGCCATGATCGGGTTCGTGTCGACGGTGGCGTTTTGCCGCTATGTGCTGCGCGGGCTCATCATCGAATAGGAGGGATGAGATGGCGGATATGCTGATCGCGGCCTTGCTGCTCGTGGGCGCGTTTTTTGGCCTCGTGGGATCGTGGGGCTTGGTGCGGCTGCCGCAGACGATGCAGCGGCTGCATGCTCCGACCAAGGCGACGACGCTGGGAGTGGGCGGAGTGTTGCTCGCTTCGATCGCTTATTTCGGCTGGGTGCGCGGAGAGTGGTCGGTCCACGAACTGCTCATCACGCTCTTTCTCTTCCTGACGGCCCCCGTCTCGGCGCTGATGCTCGCTCGCGCTTGGCTGCACCGCGAGCGGGAGCGGGTGCGCGCGACGCTGCCCCGTCCCGGCGCTCCCGGCGTCGACTGGGGAACGTTCCAGCCGCCGCCGGAGGAATCCGGGAGCGGCGCCGAACCTCGGCGCTAGCGCCTCACCGCGCCCCGCGGATCATCCCCGCGGCCACCGTGTCCCAGGTGGCGGGGTCGAGGAGGAGGAAGCTGCCGGTATCGCGCAGCACCTCGTAGCGATCGGCGGCGATCGGTTGGGCGAGTTTGACGCGCACCCGGGCGATGTCGTTCATCGCGAGTTCGTGCGCCGGTACGCGCTCGAGCGTGGCCACGTCCAGGTTCCATTCGATCGCTTCGATCCGCGCCTGTACTTCGCGCGTGGTGTGGCGCAGCAGGTAGGTGCGCCGCGGCGCGAGGGGAGCCGGGTCGAGCCAGACGAGGTCGGCCTCTACGCCGCGGGCGAGCGTCGGGGCGGATTCGTCGGCGCGCACGAGGAGATCGCCCCGGCCGACGTCGAGATCGTCGGCGAGCCGGATCATGACCGAATCACCGGCGACGGCGTGCTCGCGCGGTACGCCTCCCACTTCGATGGCGGTCACGGTGCTGCGGCGCCCGGAGGGCAGCACGGCGATCTCCTCGCCCACGGCGAGCGTGCCGGCCGCGACCTGTCCCGCCAGGCCGCGGTAGTCGTGCAGCAAGGGGTCGGTGGATTCGCGCGGCCGGCAGACCCATTGCACGGGAAAGCGGAAGGGCTTGTCGCGCGCGCCGTCCTCGACGGGGGTGCGCTCGAGCACTTCCAGCAGCGTCGGGCCCAGGTACCAGGGCAGATGCTCGCCGCGCTCGACCACCATGTCGCCCAAAAGGGCCGACATGGGGATGTAGTGGCGGCGCGCGCGCAGGCCGCTTGCCTCGGCGAAGTCCTCGAAGGCGTAGACCACCGCCTCGAAGGCGGCCGGGTCGTAGTCGACCAGATCCATTTTGTTCACCGCGATCGCCAGCGCCGGGATGCCGACGAGGTCGGCGAGCAGGGCGTGGCGCCGGGTCTGGGCCGTGAGCCCCTGGCGCACGTCGACCAGCAGCACGGCGAGCTGGGCGGTGGAGGCGGCGGTGACCATGTTGCGGGTGTATTGCTCGTGGCCCGGCGCGTCGGCGATGATGAAGGTGCGCGCGCCGCTGCGGAAGTAGCGGTAGGCGACGTCGATGGTGATGCCCTGTTCGCGCTCGGCGATCAGCCCGTCGGTGACGAGCGAGAGGTCGGGGGCGGTGGCTCCGCGGCGCCGGCTGGTGCGTTCGATTCCCTCGAGAGTGTCGACCAGCAGCGCCCGGCTGTCGTAGAGCAGACGCCCGATGAGCGTGCTCTTGCCGTCATCGACGCTGCCGCAGGTGAGAAAGCGCAGTACGGTATCCATCAGAA
>JAQUGB010000085.1 GCA_028684345.1 Tepidiphilus sp.
GGCGCGCCTTGAGGTCGATGGTGTAATCCCCGGGTTCGAGCACTTCCTCGCCCTGCATCTTCTGCTCGGTGAGCAGCGGCACCACCTCGTTCATCTTGAGGTAGAGCTCGGTGTTGTCCTCGGCCTGCCCCGAGATGATGAGCGGGGTGCGCGCTTCGTCGATGAGGATGGAGTCGACCTCGTCGACGATGGCGTAGTGCAGCCCCCGCTGCACGCGATCGACCGGGGCGTAGACCATGTTGTCGCGCAGGTAGTCGAAGCCGAATTCGTTGTTCGTGCCGTAGGTGATGTCGGCCGCGTAGGCTTCCTGCTTTTCGGTGTGCGACAGGCCGGGGACGTTGCAGCCCACCGTCAGCCCCAAGAAACGGTAGATTCGACCCATCCAGTCGGAGTCGCGCCGCGCGAGGTAGTCGTTGACCGTGACGACGTGCACGCCTTTGCCCGTGAGCGCGTTGAGGTAAGCCGGCAGCGTCGCCACCAGAGTCTTGCCCTCGCCGGTGCGCATCTCGGCGATCTTGCCCTCGTGCAGCACGATGCCGCCGATGAGCTGGACGTCGAAGTGGCGCATGCCATGCACGCGCTTGCCCGCCTCGCGCACCACGGCGAAGGCCTCGGGCAGCAAGGCATCGAGCGATTCGCCGTTGGCGTGGCGCCGTCTGAATTCCGCCGTCTTCGCGCGCAGGGCCTCATCCGAGAGCGCGGCCACGCTCGGCTCGAGTTCGTTGATGCGGGCAACGATGGCGCGATAGCGCCGCAGCAGGCGGTCGTTGCGGCTGCCGAAGAGTTTCTTGAGGACGCGGGTGATCATTACGGGCGGTCGACTTGTCGAATGCGAATGGTGAAGTTTATCATGCCCCATCGGGCGAGGCACGAGAAAGGACATGACACGAAAACTGGACGAACTCTTCTGCCTCAGCAAGGAGCTAGATCCGCTGCGTCAGCAGGTCATGACGTTGAGAAAGCTTCAAGAACGGATCGACCAGTTGCTGGACGAGGAGTTCCGTGGGCGCGTATTCGTTGCCAATCTGCGCGAAGGCACGCTTTATTTGCACACGGCCTCGGCGCTCGCGGCAGCGAAACTGCGGCATCGCCTGCCGAGCCTCTTGGCAGAGCTCGGCACCTGGGCCTGCGTCTCGGACATCAAACTGAAGGTCCGCCCCGCCATCGTACCGGCATTGGGTTTGGCGGCGCCGCGCCCTCCACGGGTGCGCGCCCTCGGACCTCAGGCGCGTTCGGCCATCACCGAGCTGTGCGCTCGTCTTCCCGCGGATGCCTCTCTGCGTATGGCCTTGACCCGACTCCTTGCACGGGCGCCGGTGGATTCAAGGCAAGGGCAACAGAACGATGCGCTCGAATGCGAAGAGGCCCAGATAGATCAGGGCGATGCCCAGCGCCAGCCTTAGAATGCGCTTCGCGTAACCGAGCCACCGACGATCGCCACTCCACAACCATGCAGCGATGCAGACCCCGGCAGCCAGAAGCACGAAAACGAGGAGCAGGCGAAATCCCAGCACGATCGTGCGCTTACGTCGTCACGGAACCGAGGGAGAGCGCGGACATCGAAGTGACCGCCTCGTCGCGTTCGCACACGGTGAGCTCCCAGGCGCTGCGATCAGCCATCAGGGCGCGCAAGAGCCGATTGTTGAGCGCATGACCCGATTTGTGGGCCACGTAGCGGGCGAGCAAGGGGCGCCCCGCGAGATAGAGATCGCCAATGGCGTCCAGAATCTTGTGCCGCACGAATTCGTCGGGAAAACGCAGTCCCTCGGGATTGAGGATGCGGTATTCGTCGAGCACGATGGCGTTGTCGAGGCTTCCGCCTTGCGCCAGACCCATTCCTCGTAACAGCTCGACTTCATGCACGAAACCGAAGGTACGTGCCCGAGCCACGAAGCGCGGATAAGCGTGCTCGGAAAAATCGACCACGGCACGGGTTTGCGAAGCGCTGATCGCCGGATGGGCGAAAGCGATGGAGAATTCGAGACGGAATCCGGCATAAGGTTCGAGCCGGACCCATTTGTCGTCCTCGCGCACTTCGACGGGACGCAGCACGCGCAGAAAACGCCGCGGCGCCGCTTGGGCTTCGATCCTTGCTTCGCGGATCATCATCACGAAAGGCGCGGCGCTGCCGTCCATGATGGGAATCTCGGGCCCGTCGACGTCGATGTGGACGTTGTCGATCCCCAGACCCGCGAGCGCCGACATGAGGTGCTCGACGGTGGCGATCTTCACGCCGTCGCGCTCGAGCCCCGTGCACAGACGCGTCTCGCGGACTGCTTCGGGCGAAGCGGGGATGGTGACGGGTGGATCGAGATCGACCCGATGAAAAACGATGCCGGTATCGGGAGCGGCCGGACGAAGCCACAACTGCACTTTCTCACCGGAGTGCAACCCGACTCCGGTGACGTACGCGATGGACTTGAGTGTGTGCTGCGGAATCATCAGCCGTTCCTCGAGCGGTCAGTCGTTTTGTTTGCGCAGAAATGCCGGGATGTCGAGCCGATCGAGCCCAGGCATGCGCTCGGCGAGCGTGTTGCGCCGGCCGCGTACGGAACGCTCGACCTGGGGCATGCCGCGCTGCGGGACCTCGGTGCGCCCTGGCGTGGTTCCCATGGCGGCGGCACCGCCGTAGGTCCCCGTACCGCGGATCACTTCCATCTGGGGCTGGGCACGGCTGCTGCGGGCCGCGCCGAGACCCGTGGCGACGACCGTGATGCGGATGCGATCTTCCATCGTGTCGTCGAAGACGGCACCATATTTGACGAACGCCTCGGGTGCGGCGAAAGCCTGCACGGTGCGCACGGCGTCGCGCACTTCCGAGAGCTTGAGCGAACGGCTCGCCGTAATATTAATGAGGACGCAGCGGGCACCGGAGAGTTCCGTTCCCTCGAGGAGCGGGCTCACCGCGGCCTGCTCGGCAGCGATGCGGGCACGGTCGATGCCGGAAGCTTCGGCCGACCCCATCATGGCACGGCCCATCTCACCCATGGCGGTACGCACGTCCTGGAAGTCGACGTTGACCAGACCGGGCACGTTGATGATCTCGGCGATGCCGGCCACGGCGTTTTTGAGCACGTTGTCGGCCGCCTTGAAGCAGTCTTCGAAGCCGGCGTCGTCGCCGAAGACTTCGAGCAGGCGGTCGTTGAGCACGACGATGAGCGAATCGACGTGGCGCGTGAGCTCTTCGATGCCGCTCTCGGCGACGCGGTCGCGGTTTTCGAAATCGAACGGCTTGGTGACCACCGCCACGGTGAGGATGCCCATCTCCTTGGCGATTTCGGCGATGACCGGCGCGGCGCCGGTGCCCGTGCCGCCGCCCATGCCGGCGGTGAGGAAGGCCATGTGGGCCCCGTCGAGCGCGGCGACGATGCGCTCGCGCGACTCCATCGCTGCTTCACGCCCGGCTTCCGGCTTGGAACCGGCCCCCAGACCGGAAGAGCCGATCTGCACCTTGGTCGGAGCGAGACAGCGCGCGAGCGCCTGGGCATCGGTATTGACGGCGACGAACTCGACGCCGCCGATGCTCTCGCGAATCATGTGGTCGACGGCGTTGCCGCCCGCGCCCCCGATGCCGAGCACTTTGATGACCGTGCCCTTGTGGGTGGTATCGACCAGTTCTTCAATCCCTTTGACCGCCATGACGTTCTCCCGCTTTTGCCGTGAATTCTAACCTAAAGGAATGAGTTGTTCAGAAATTTTCCCGGATCCATTGCCACGTGCGTCGCCACCATTGCCCGCCGGCGGCACGCCCTCCCCTGCCCGGGAGCCTGCGCTGGGAATTGGCCGCCTCGAGTACGAGACCGACGGCGGCGGCGTATTCGGGGTCGGCGAGCCGTTCGCGCAAACGGCCACCGACGAGAGGCGCGCCGAGCCGAGCCGGCATGCCCAAGACTTCCTCGGCCAGCTCCACCATGCCGCCGAGCTTGGCCGACCCGCCCGTGAGCACGACACCGGAGGAGAGCATCTCCTCATAACCGCTACGGCGTAGTTCTTGCTGCACCAGCTCGAAAAGCTCCTCGGCCCGAGGGTGGATCACGTCGGCGAGTCGCTGACGCGAAAGACGCCGCGGAGGACGATCGCCCACCGGGGCGACTTCGATCATCTCCTCGGGATCGACCCAGTCGTGTCGCGCCGCCCCATGTTCGAGTTTGATCGATTCGGCCTCGGCCGTAGGCGTGCGCAGCGCCATGGCGATATCGTTGGTGATCATGTCGCCGGCCGCCGGCAGCACGGCCGTGTAGCGAATCGCGCCCTGCGTATAGACGGCCAGATCCGTGGTACCCGCGCCAATGTCGATGACGCACACACCCAGGGCCTTTTCGTCCTCGGTGAGCACGGCGTGCGCCGCGGCGAGCGGCTGCAGCACGAGCCCATCGATTTCCAGCCCCGCACGGCGCACGCATTTGATGATGTTCTGGGCGGAAGCCGCCGCCCCCGTGATGATGTGCACCTTGGCCATGAGTTTTACCCCACTCATGCCGACGGGGTCTTTGATGCCGCCCTGGCCGTCGATGATGAATTCCTGGGTGAGCAGGTGCAGCACCTGCTGCTCGGAGGGAATGGGCATGGCCCGGGCGACCTCGATCACCTTGGCGACGTCCTCGCGCGTGATCTCGCTGCCCTTGACGGCGATCATTCCCTCAGCGTTGGTGCATTGGATGTGCGCCCCGGAGATGCTGGCGTGTACCCGAGGGATGTCGCAGGCGGCCATGCGCTTTGCCTCCTCGACGGCCCGATCGATCGACGCCACGCTGGCTTCGATATTGACCACGACGCCGCGTTTCATGCCGGTCATCGGTGATACGCCCAAACCCAAGGGTTCCACACCGCCGTCCTCGCGCAAACGAGCGACCAGGCACGTCACCTTGGACGTCCCGATGTCGAGCCCGACGAGCAGATCTCGATCTTCCCTCATGGTTTTTTCTTCCCTGTGGATACCGGCGGAGCAGACGCCGCCACGCCGTCCGGGGCGATGGCGAGCGCCAACGCACCGTGATGGCGAAAATCGACCCGCACCGGCTCATGACCGAGCCGCTCGCGAATCGCCGACCAATGCTGCACGAGCCAGGACACTTTCTGCCGTGCCTGCTGTACCGTTTCGAAACGGCCCAAGATGATCTCGGTTCCTCCGCTCAAGCGGACGACATGAGACAGGCTGGGGCTCATCACCAAGACTTCGACGCCCCCCAGAGGGTCTAGCAAGCGGCTCAAGGATTGATGGGTCTCGAAAAGTCGCTCCTCCAGCCCCGAGGGGCCGACGAGACGCGGCAGATCGACACTGGGGGGCTCGGCATCAAATCTGTGGCCGTCCGTATCGAGCAGCGCGATACGCCCGTCGGCGACATCGATCCAAATCGCTGCCGCTCGGTGTTCGACCACGGTGACGACGAGCGCATCGGGCCAGACGCGATGCACTCGTGCGTGCCGTACCCACGGCAATTCCTCCAAAGACCGGCGCAAAGCTTGCAGATCGACGTCGAAAAAATTTTTTCCCTCCACCACCCGCAGCGCTGCGTAGCGCAAGCGGTCGGTGTCGCTGTGTTCGAGCCCGCCTTCGATGACGACGGTACGAATCGGCGGCACCCATCGCTTCCCCCAGTAAGACCAAGCCGCTGCGACGAAGAGCAACATCGCGAACAGGGTGATGCGCCGCGTCCAGCGAGCGATCACCCAAGCATCACGCCACCAGCGTGCCCCTGGAGGCACGGGCGTCGATGCCTGGCGCGCGAATCGCTCAAGCCGGGTCATCGCAGCGCGCCTCCTCCAAAATGCGCAAGCATAGCGCGTCGAACTCGATTCCGGATACGCGCGCAGCCAGCGGCACGAGTGAATGCGAAGTCATGCCGGGCGCAGTGTTCATCTCCAGCAGATAAGGCGTGTCATCCTCGAGCAGCAGATCGATCCGCCCCCAGCCACGACAACCCAGCGCGCGCGCCGCCCGCATCGTGAGTTCGGCCAACCGAGAGGCGAGCGGCTCCGGCAAAGGAGCCGGGCACAGATAACGCGTCTCGTCGCTGAAGTACTTGTTGTGATAGTCGTAGCGCCCTTGGGGTGCGACGATCTCGATGGCCGGCAAGGTCTGCTCGCCCAGAAATCCGATCGTGATCTCGCGCCCCGCCACGAAACGCTCGACGAGCACTTCCCCATCGAAACGCCGCGCCGCCTCCAGCGCCGACGTCAATTCCTCTTCGCGCTCGACGCGCGTCGCCCCCATGCTGGAGCCCTCATGCACCGGCTTGACGAACACGGGCAACGCGAGCGCCTCGAGCACGCGCCGTGCCGCCTCCTCGGAGCCGGCAGCAAACTCCTCCTCGGTGAGCCGCAGCGCCACAGGCGTGGGCAAACCCAACTGCTGCCATAGCAACTTGGTACGCCATTTGTCCATGGCCAGGGCGGAAGCGAGCACGCCGCTGCCGGTATAAGGAATGCGCAGCCATTCGAGCACCCCCTGGAGGGTGCCGTCCTCGCCGCCACGGCCGTGGAGCGCAATGAAGGCACGATCGAAGCCCTCGCGCTTCAATTCGAAGAGATCCCGCTCTGCCGGGTCGAACGGGTGCGCATCCACCCCGACGCGACGCAGCGCCTCGAGGACGGCCGAACCCGACATGAGCGACACCTCGCGCTCGGCCGAGCACCCGCCCAAAAGCACCGCCACTTTGCCCAGGTCGCTGCTCACGCCGCCCGCTCCTCGTCCGCTGGTTCCAGTCGGGTACGTTCCCGGGCTTCTTGCACCAAACGCACCGGCAAGCGCCCGATCGAACCTGCCCCCATGGTCACGACCACGTCACCATCGCGCACCACCCGGGGCAGCACCGCCGGGACATCATCGAGCCCCTCGACGAAAACCGGTTCGACCCGACCACGCAAACGCAAAGCCCGTGCGAGGCTGCGTCCGTCGGCCGCCGGAATCGGCTCCTCGCCGGCCGGATAGACCTCGAGCAGCACCAGGGAATCGACCTCGGAGAGCACCCGAACGAAATCCTCGAAGCAGTCGCGCGTGCGGCTATAACGGTGCGGCTGAAAGACGACCACCACGCGCCGTCCGGGAAAAGCAAGGCGTACCGCATCCAGCGTGGCCTGCATCTCCACCGGATGGTGCCCGTAGTCGTCGATCAAGGTGTAAGTGCCGTGCACGGTGCCATCCTCGTCGATGAGGGGCAAATCTCCATGGCGCTGGAAACGCCGGCCTACCCCCTGGAATCGTGCCAGCGCGTGCACGATCGCCTCATCGGGCACCTGCAATTCGCTCGCCACGGTGATCGCCGCCAGGGCGTTGCGCACATTGTGCAATCCAGGCAGATTCAATTCGATCGGCAAACGGGTCTCTCGCCCGTTGCGCCGTACGGCGGTAAAGAGCATGCGCCCGCCCTCGGC
>JAQUGB010000086.1 GCA_028684345.1 Tepidiphilus sp.
TTCAGGCACCGAAAGGATGACGGCGCAGGATGGTTTCGTCCCGCTCTGGGCCGGTCGAGATCACGTCGATCGGAATCTCGCAGAATTCCTCGATGCGGTGCAGGTAGGCACGGGCCTCGTAGGGAAGGTCCTCCCAACGGCGCGCCCCGAAGGTGCTCTCCCGCCAGCCGGGCAAGGTTTCGTAGACGGGAACGCAACGGGCGACCTCGTCGGCCCCCATCGGCAGCAATTCCCGCCGCTCGCCGTCGAGTTCGTAACCGATGCACAGCTTGAGCTGCTCGAGTCCATCGAGCACGTCGAGCTTGGTGATGCACAAGCCCGAGACGCCGTTGATGATGATGGAGCGCTTGAGCGCGGCCAGATCGAGCCAGCCGCAGCGCCGCTTTCGTCCGGTGACGGTGCCGAACTCACGGCCCTTGCTCGACATCTGCCAGCCCGGTGTACCCTCGGTGTCGATGTCCAGTTCCGTGGGGAAAGGACCGCCACCCACCCGGGTGCAATACGCCTTGGTGATGCCGAGCACGTAGTGCAGCCGCCCTGGCCCCAGGCCGGCACCGGCGGCGGCCTGACCGGCGACGCAGTTGCTGGAGGTGACGAAGGGGTAAGTGCCGTGGTCGATGTCGAGCAGCGTTCCCTGCGCCCCTTCGAAAAGGAGGTTGCCGCCCGCCTTGTTGATCTCGTAGAGCCGCTCCGAGACGTCGGTCACCAGCGGCAAGACTTCCTTCGCATCGGCGAGCGCCTGTTCGTAGATGGGCTCGAACTCGAGCGGCTCGGCGTGGAAAGCCTGGGTGAGCACGAAGTTGTACCAGGCGAGATTGCTTTCGAGCTTGGCGCGGAATTGGTCGGGGCGAAAGAGGTCATAGAGGCGGATCGCGCGGCGAGCCACCTTGTCCTCGTAGGCCGGGCCGATGCCCTTGCCGGTGGTGCCGATCTTGTCGCCGGCGCTGCGCGCCGCCTCGCGCGCCCGGTCGAGCGCGACGTGATAAGGCAGGATCAGGGGACAGCCGGGGCTAACGCGCAGGCGCGAGCGCACTTCGATGCCCCCTGTCTCCAGCACCCGGATCTCGGACAGCAGATGATGCACGTCGAGCACCACCCCATTGCCGATGAAACAGGCCACCCCCTCGCGCACGATGCCGGAAGGCACGAGGTTGAGTTTGTACTCGCGCTCGCCCACCACCAAGGTATGCCCGGCGTTGTGTCCGCCCTGAAAGCGCACCACGCCCTGAGCGTTGTCGGTGAGCCAGTCGACGATCTTGCCCTTGCCTTCGTCGCCCCACTGTGTCCCGACGACGACCACGTTCTTAGCCATCAGCCCTTCCTTTTACGATCACAACGGTTCCACGACCCACTGTCCGGCGCGCTGCACGAGGCGCCGGTCGCAGCCGGCTTCGCGCCATTCTTCGAGCGGATGCCCCGGCAATTCCCGCACCACTGCCTGCCCTGCCTCACGCAACTGAGCCACTACTGCCTCCAACGCCTCATCGTCCACCGCAGGCGCGAGGATGGCGCCCGGCAAGGGGACGAGCGGCAGACGGGCGATGAGTTCGCGCAAATCGATCGAAAATCCCGTTGCCGGCCGAGCCCGTCCGAAAACCGCACCGAGTCCGTCGTAACGCCCGCCCAGAGCGAGCGCCGAAGGATGATCGGCGCCGTAGGCGGCGAACATCACGCCGGTGTGATAGTGATAGCCCCGCAGATCCGCCAGATCGAACCCCAGCGGCAGATCGGCGAGCGCTTCGGCGAGCGCCTCAAGCTCGTCGAGCGCCCGCACCACTGCCGGCAGCAGCGCGAGCCGAGACCGTGCCAGAGAGAGCACCTCGATCCCGCCGTAGAGCCCAGGCAGGGCGCACAGTGAAACAGCACGCGCCTCATCGATCTCGGCGCCGGTCGTGGCGAGGAAGTTCTCGATTCCCGCAGAATCTTTCGCCTGGAGCAGTTCGAAGAGCGCCTCTGCCCGCTCGTGATCCATGCCCTCGGTGAGGGCGCGAAAGAGCCCCATGTGCCCGACGTCGATACGCACCGCCGGTAGACGTGCCCGTTCGAGGGCAGTCGCCAGCAGGCGAATGATCTCGATGTCGGCTTCCACACCGCCATGACCATAGAGCTCGGCACCGAGCTGCAGCGGCTCGCGCGTGGCGGTGAGCGAGGCGGGCAGAGTGTGCAGCACCGGGCCACAGTAACACAGACGGGTGACGCCCCGACGATTCAACAGATGCGCATCGATCCGTGCCACCTGAGGCGTAATGTCGGCACGCACCCCCATGGTTTGGCCGCTCAACTGGTCGGTGAGCCCGAACGTACGCAGCCTCAGGTCTTCCTCTCCGCCGACGATGAGCGAAGAGAGGAATTCGATGAGCGGAGGAGCGACGAGCTGGTAGCCATGAAGACGGAAGAGATCGAGCAGATCGCGTCGTAAGCGCTCGAGGTGCTCCGCCGCCGGGGGTAGCTCGTCACGGAGATAGTCGGGCAAAACCCAACGCATGGATGGCCTCACAGGATGACGTCATTGACGATGAGCAACCCCAGGACGATGGCCGCGGCACCGAACCAGCGTAAGCGCTCGGGAGGCGCCTCTGCCAGACGCTTCAGGGCTTGCTGCCAGGCATGCGGTGCGAGGAAAGGCATCAAGCCCTCGAAAACGAGCATCAGACCCAAGGCTTTCCAGAAGATTTCGGACATGCTCTGGACGGCAAGGCTCAGCGGTTGCCCGACGACTGTGGCGTCTTGAAGTGTTTGAAGAACGCGGAGCTTGGATCGAGAACGAACACGTCCTCACGCCGAGAGAAGCTCTCGCGATAGGCTTCGAGGCTGCGATAGTAGCTGAAGAACTCGGGATCGCGTCCATAGGCTTCGTTGAAGATGCGCGTGGCTTCGGCATCCCCTTCACCCTTGAGCCGCTGCGACTCACGATAGGCTTCGGCGATGATCAGCTCGCTTTGCCGGTCGGCGTCGGCGCGGATGCGCTCGGCGATCGCCGCCCCCTCGGAGCGCAGGTTGTTGGCCACGCGCTTGCGCTCGGCCTCCATGCGGCGGTAGACCGACTCGGACACCTCTGCCGGCAGATCGACGCGCTTCAGGCGCAGATCGACGATCTCGACACCGAACGTGCGCGCGTCGCGGTCGGTCTTGGTGCGCACGATTTCCATGACCTTGTCGCGCTCACCGGAGACGACGTCGTGCACGCTGCGTTGACCGAATTCTTCGCGCAGCGTGGCGTTGACCGTTTGCAGTAGCCGTGTGCGGGCACGAGCCTCGTCCCCGCCCATCGTGATGTAATACTGCTGCGGGTCGGCGATGCGCCACTTGATGAAGTGATCCACCAGCACGTTCTTCTTCTCGGAGGTGATGAAACGCTCCGGTTCGGGCGTATCGATGGTCAAGAAGCGCCGATCGAACAGCCGAACGTTCTGCACCAGGGGAAGTTTCACGTGCAAGCCCGGTTCGGAAATCACCGATTTGACCTCCCCGAACTGCAGGACCATGGCATAGCGGCGCTCGTCGACGGTAAAGAGCGACATCGAGGCGATCGCGGCAATCAGCAGCAACACCCCGAGCACGGTGGCGATCCTAGCTTGCATCATCGGCTCCCCCGCTCACGGTTGCGCAGATCTTGTCTCGTCATGTCCCGTTCCTTACGGGTCGATTCGGCCGCAGCCTCGGCACTGCCATCGCCGCTGCTAGGCCCTTGGTAAGTTGGCACCGTCGTGCCCCCGGAAGGGGTCAGCAAACGCTCGAGCGGCAAAACCATGAGGTTGTTGTGGGCCGGCGCATCGACCAGCACCTTGCTCGTGTTGGTAAAGATCTGTTGCATCGTCTCGAGATAGAGGCGTTCGCGCGTGATCGCCGGCGCCTGCCGGTATTGCTGCTGGATCTGGGTGAAGCGCGCGGCATCACCCGTGGCCTGTTCCACGATTCTGCCTTTGTAGGCATTGGCCTCCTCCAGTAGACGTGCGGCCGTGCCTCGAGCGCGGGGGATCACCGCGTTGGCATAGGCTTCACCTTCGTTTCGCAAGCGTTCGCGATCTTGACCGGCCTTGACCGCGTCATCGAACGCCGCCTGGACCTGCTCGGGCGGCTGAGCATTTTGCAGGGTCACACGCACTACCTGCACCCCGTTACGGTAGCGGTCGAGCATGGTCTGCATCAACTCCTGAGCGCGTACGGCGATGTCTTCGCGGCCTTCATAAAGGACGTAGTCCATCTTGGACTTGCCGACGATTTCACGCATGGCGCTCTCGGCAGCCTGCTTGACGCTCTCGTCGGGCGCACGGTCGCGGAAGAGATAGTCTTCGGGGGATTTGAGCACGTATTGCACCGCAAACTGGATCGAGACGATGTTCTCGTCGTCGGTGAGCATGAGCGATTCACGCAGCACCTTGTTGCGGTCGGTGCCGCGGTAACCGACTTCGACGGTGCGCACGCCAGTGAGATCGACGATCTCATGACGTTCGATCGGGTAAGGCAAGCGCCAACGCAAGCCCGGTTCGGTCGTCTCGACGTACCGACCAAACCGCAGTACCACCGCGCGTTCGTTGGCATCGACCTTGTAAAACCCGGAAAGCAGCCACAACACGAGTACGATGGCGACGAGCAAGACGATCCCGGCACCGAATTGCTTGCCATCCCAGGAGCGACCTCCTCCAGGGCCCGAAGAACGCCCTCCGCGGCCACCACCAAAGAGCACCGCGAGCCGCTCGTTGAATTGACGCCAGACTTCCTCGAGATCGGGGGGGCCTTCGCCTTGGGGCGGACGTCCCGGGCGAGGATCACGACGGCGCGCATCATCGTCGGGTCCGTCGTTACGATCGCCCCAACGGGGATCATTCAATGACATGGAGTTCCTCGTTTCTTGATTGCACCGTACGCATCGGCGACAGGGCGCACAGACGGTCGGTGAGCACCGCACGTAAGGAATCGAGCCCCTCACCGGTGCGCGCGCTGACGCAAACCCGGCGAATGCTACCACACTCGTCGGCCCGC
This sequence comes from Tepidiphilus sp., assembly GCA_028684345.1. Classification (GTDB taxonomy): domain Bacteria; phylum Pseudomonadota; class Gammaproteobacteria; order Burkholderiales; family Rhodocyclaceae; genus Tepidiphilus. The sequence goes on from JAQUGB010000086.1 coordinate 4,984, forward strand.
TCGGCCGGAACCTCGGCGAGCAAGTCGATTTTATTGAACACCTCGATCCGTGGCACGTCCTGTGCGCCGATCTCGGCGAGCACCGCCTCTACCGTGGCGCGTTGAGCCTCACGATCCTCACTCGCCCCATCGACGACGTGTAGCAGCAGGTCGGCCTCGGCGACCTCTTCGAGCGTGGCGTGGAAGGCCGCCACCAGGTCGTGCGGCAGATCACGGATGAATCCTACGGTATCCGAGAGCACGACGTCACCGACGCGCGGCAGCCAGATGCGGCGCGATGTGGTGTCGAGCGTGGCGAAGAGCTGGTCGGCGGCATAGGCGCCGGCTTTGGTGAGTGCATTGAAGAGGGTCGACTTGCCGGCGTTGGTATAGCCCACCAGCGAGACCTGCGGCACCCCCCGACGGTTGCGCGCGCGCCGGCGCGTGATGCGCTGGCGCTCGAGCCGCTCGAGCCGGCTCTTCAGCTGCTTGACCCGAATACCCAGGAGCCGCCGGTCGGTCTCGAGCTGGGTCTCGCCCGGGCCACGCAGGCCGATCCCTCCACGCTGGCGCTCGAGGTGGGTCCAGCCGCGCACGAGGCGCGTGGAAAGATATTCCAGCTGGGCGAGCTCCACCTGGAGTTTTCCTTCGTGACTGCGGGCACGCTGCGCGAAGATGTCGAGGATGAGGGCATTGCGATCGATCACCCGGCACTGCAACTCGCGTTCGAGGTTACGCTGCTGCGCTGGCGAGAGCGTATGGTCGAAGACGACCAAGTCGCCTTCTCCTTGGACGATGGCGCTACGCACTTCATCGAGCTTGCCGCGACCGACGAAGAAAGCCGGATCGGGGCGCGGGCGACGGCCGCGCACCACGCCGACCACGTCGGCCCCGGCGCTTTCCACCAGAAGCTGCAATTCGCAGAGGCGCTCGGCGAGCGCCCTCTGGCCGATATCGAGCTGGACGAGCACGGCTTGTTCACCGCGTTGCGGACGTTCGAACAATGAAAGATTCCTTCGAGGAAAGAGGAACGTTCATGAGACGCGCCAATCGCGCAGGCGTTCCCCACAGTCCATCATTGTTCCGCTTGCTGTTCGTCCTCATGGACTTCGCGCAGCGTCACCGGACGCGACGGCACGACGGTGGAGATGGCGTGCTTGTAGACCATCTGCGTGACGTTGTTCTTGAGCAGGACGACGTATTGGTCGAAGGACTCGATGTGCCCTTGTAACTTGATACCATTGACCAGATAGATCGACACCGGGACGTGCTCGCGGCGCAGCAGGTTGAGGAAGGGGTCTTGCAGTTGCAAGGCTTTGTTGCTCATGTCGTGGCCTTTCGTGTTGTGGGTTTGGTCTCATGAAAAAATGGTGCAGCACAACGAACAACGATAGCACAGTCGCGCTGGCTTTGGGCAGCAGCCGTTCAATCGCTGCGTTTCACATAGGGGTTTTCCGACGTGCGCCATTCGAGCTTGAGCGGCGTGCCGCGCAGACGGAAGGCTTCGAGGAAACCATGCTCGAGATAGCGCCGGTACGATTTGGGCAGATGCTCGAGCGCATTGCCGTGGATGACGATCACCGGCGGATTGCTGCCCCCCTGATGGGCGTAGCGCGGTTTCGGACGAAAGAGTCCATGACGCGGCGGAGCCTGGCGTTTGACCAGCTCCTGGAGCACCCGGGTGAGCTGTGGCGTGGGTAACTTGGCAAACGCAGCGGCATGGGCTTCGTCCACGGCCTTGAGGAGAGGATCCAACCCGCGCCCCTGGGCCGCCGAGAGAAAAACGGTGCGCGCGAACGAGAGAAACCCCAGTTTGCTGGCAAGCTGCGTCTTCACCAAGCGACGATGATAGTCATCGACGGCGTCCCATTTATTCACCGCAATCACCAAGGCGCGTCCGGTCTCGAGAATGAATCCACCGAGGTGCGCGTCCTGGTCCGCGATCTCCTGCGTCGCGTCGAGCACGAGCACGACGACGTTGGCCCGCTCCACCGCCTGTAGGGTCTTGATCACCGAAAATTTTTCCACCGCCTCGGTGACCCGCCCCTTGCGGCGCACACCAGCAGTGTCGACGAGCACGTAGCGGCGCGAGCCCCGCACGAACGGCACCTCGATCGCATCGCGGGTCGTCCCTGGCAGGTCGTAGGCGATGAGCCGCTCTTCGCCCAAAAGGGCGTTGATGAGGGTCGACTTGCCCACGTTGGGACGGCCGACCACCGCCACGCGCGGCGCGTCTTCCTCCTGTGGCGGCTCGTTCGAGTCTTCTTCGGGAAAATCGGCCAAGACTTCAGCGATCATCTGGCGTACGCCCTCACCGTGCGCCGCCGAGATGGCCATGGGCTCACCCAGCCCGAGGGCGTGGAATTCGGCTGTGACGTAGGTCTG
>JAQUGB010000087.1 GCA_028684345.1 Tepidiphilus sp.
CCACGGTCAGTGGTTGTTGCCCGCCGCGGGAGAACTCAACCCGTCGCAGATCGCCCGCGTCATCGCCCAGCGCATCGCGCGCTTCTACACCTCCGAGCGCATCCGCGAGCGCCTGGCTTTCCTCGAGGCGAGCGAACGCGCGATCACCGTGCGCCCACCGGCTGCCGAACGCATCCCCACCTTCTGCCCAGGCTGCCCGCACAACACCTCCACCCGCGTACCGGAAGGAAGCCGCGCCGTGGCCGGCATCGGCTGCCATTACATGGTCACCTGGATGCCCGAACGACGCACCGCCACCTTCACCCACATGGGCGGCGAAGGGGTCAATTGGGTCGGTCAAGCCCCTTTTACCGAGGAGCGCCACCTCTTCGCCAACATGGGCGACGGCACCTATTTCCATTCCGGCATTCTCGCCATCCGTCAGGCGGTGGCCGCCGGAGTCAATATCACCTACAAGATCCTCTTCAACGACGCCGTGGCCATGACCGGCGGTCAGCCGGTCGATGGCCCGCTCACCGTGCCGCTGCTCGTCAAACAGCTGCAGGCTGAAGGCGTGGCCAACATCGTGGTGGTCACCGACGGTACGCCGCGCCCCTATGGTCCGGCCGACCTGCGCCACGTCCCGATCCGGCATCGCGACGAGCTCGAGGCGATCCAGCGCGAGCTGCGGCAACTGCCGGGCGTCTCCGCCCTCGTCTACGACCAGACCTGCGCCGCCGAGAAGCGGCGCCGGCGCAAACGCGGCCTCTACCCCGATCCCTCCCGGCGCGTGTTCATCCACGAAGGCGTATGCGAAGGCTGCGGCGACTGCACCGTGCAGTCGAACTGCGTGGCCGTGGTGCCGCTCGAGACCGAGTTCGGGCGCAAGCGGCGCATCGACCAGTCCAACTGCAACAAGGACTACAGCTGTCTCAAGGGATTTTGCCCCAGTTTCGTCACCATCGAAGGGGGGCGACCGCGCAAGGGCAAGGCGCTCGCCGACGAGCCGGCGCGTTTCACCGAGCCGCCCGAACCAATTCTGCCCGAGCTCGCATCGCCCTGGAACCTCCTCGTGACCGGCGTGGGTGGCACGGGGGTGATCACCATCGGTGCGCTCATCGGCATGGCGGCGCACCTCGACGGCAAGGGCGTCACCGTGCTCGACATGACGGGGCTCGCGCAGAAGAACGGCTCGGTCTTCAGCCACATCCGCATCGCCGCCACGCCGCAGGACCTGCATGCGGTGCGCATCGCCGCCGGCGCGGCGGATGTGGTCATCGGCGGGGATCTCATCGTCACCGCGAGCGCCGAAGCGCTCACCAAGATGGCCCCGGGACGCACGCGCGTGGTCACCAACGCCGCCGAGATCCCCACCATCGACTTCCTGCGCAATCCCGACTGGGCCTTCCCCGAACAGGAGCTGCGCACCCGCCTGCGCGAGGCCGTGGGCGAAGAAAGCGCCGAGTTCCTCGACGCCACGGGGCTCGCGACCCGGCTCATGGGGGACGCCATCGCCACCAACCTCTTCCTGCTGGGCTACGCCTGGCAGAAAGGCTGGGTGCCGGTGAGCCACGAATCGCTCATGCGGGCGATCGAATTGAACGGCGTGGCCATCGACATGAACCGCGCCGCCTTCCTCTGGGGGCAGCGCATGGCCCACGACCCGCAAGCAGTACTTGAGTTTGCCCGGCCCGAAGCCGAGGCCGGAGCGCGCTTCGCCCGCACGCTCGACGAGGTGATCGCGCGGCGCGCGGCCTATCTCACCGACTACCAAGACGCCGCCTACGCCGAGCGCTATCGCCGGCTGGTCGAACGCGTGCGCGAGGCCGAGCGCACGCTGCGCGGCGCCCCCGCCGAAGAAACTCCCGGCACGATGCCGCTCACCGACGCCGTGGCGCGCTCCTACTTCAAGCTGCTGGCGATCAAGGACGAATACGAAGTGGCGCGGCTCTACTGCGACCCGAAATTCTGGCAAAAGCTGGAGGAACGCTTCGAAGGCCCCTTCGAGGTGCGCTTCCATCTCGCCCCGCCGCTCCTCGCCCGCCCCGACCCAGTCACCGGCCTCGTCGCCAAGCGCGAATACGGACCGGCCATGCGTCACGCCTTCGCCCTGCTCGCGAAGATGAAACGGCTGCGCGGCACGGCGCTCGATCCTTTCGCCCGCACGGAGGAACGACGCTGGGAGCGCGCCCTCATCGCCGAATTCGAGGGCGACGTCGACCGCGTGCTGCGCGAGCTCACCGCCGAGCGCCTGGCGCTCGCCACCGAGCTCCTCGCCTTGCCGCAGCGTATCCGCGGGTTCGGGCACGTCAAAAAAGCCCAAGGTGAAGAGGCCGCCCGCCGCCGGGCCATGCTGTGGAGCCGTTGGCAGGAAACGGGCAAGGCCGGCGCGACGAAGTCCTCTGCGGCAGGACACCCCATGCCGGCTTGAGAACCGAAGCGCGCGAGGCGGTATCATAAAAACATGATCTTCCGCCTCTCGCGCTCGCCGCTCCTTGCCGCAGCGCTGGCCCAGCTGCTGGGCTGGCTGCTCGCCTTCGCCGCCGCGCGCCTGGGCTTCATCACCGGACTGTGGCCGCTCCTCGCCGTGCAGGCGTTCGCAGCGGCAGGCATGGCCGCGCTGCTGCGCAGCCCCTGGTGGTGGATCACCCTGCACCTCGGCTTTTCCCCCGCCCTCGTGGCCCTGCACGGCCTGGGGCTCGCGCCGGGGTGGTACCTTGCGGCCTTCGTGCTGCTCGCCCTCGTCTTCGGCAACCCGACCCGCATCCGGGTGCCCCTTTTCCTGTCGCACCGCGCCACGATAGAGGCGCTCGCGCCGCTCTTGCCGCCGGATCGCCCTTTCCGCTTTCTGGACGTAGGCAGCGGCACGGGACGCGTCGTCGTCGCGCTCGCGCGCGCCTTTCCCCAGGGCGAATTCACCGGCGTCGAGCAGGCGATCCTGCCGCATTTGATCGCGCGCTGGCGCGGCCGCGGCCTGCCCAACCTGCACCTGCGGCGTGCCGATGCCTTCGCGCTGCCCTGGGCAGGATACGACGTGCTCTACGCCTTCCTCTCGCCCGTGCCCATGCCCGACTTGTGGCGCAAGGCCCAGGCGGAACTCCCGCCGGGAACCTTGATCTGCAGCAACGAGTTCCCCATCCCCGGGATCGTCCCCGAAGCCCAACTCCTGCCGGAAGGCGCTGGCCGTACCCTGTGGCTCTACTGGCTGGGGCAACGGCGGAATTGAAGAAGGGCCGGGCCGTTATTTTCCTCAAGATTCGGCGCGTACCTGCCGATAATCCTGCCAAGGCTGCCCTCCACCACGAGGTTTTTTCGTCATGGCGATCCTGATCGCGATCATCGGCAACAAAGGCGGCACCGGCAAGACCACGCTCTCGCACCTGCTCTGCCATGGGCTGGGGCTGCTCGGCCGGCGCTCGGCCTGCGTGCTCACCGACACCACCCGCCAGCCGCTCGATCCGCGCGGGCGACGCTACGTGATCGCCGATGCCCGCTCGCTCGATACGCTCAAGCGCATCATCGACAAGCTGCGCCCGCTCGATGACTGGATCGGCGTGATCGACGGCGGCGGCAACCGCCCCGACGTCGACCGGCGCCTCTATGCCCTGTCCGATCTCGTGCTGCTGCCGTTTCGCGAGTCGCACGAGGACATCCGCACGGTCATCACCGATCTCGAGCAGTTTCCCCGCGCCTATGCCGTGCCCAGCCAGTGGCCGGTCAATGCCTGGCAGCGCGAGGCCGCCGATCGCGCGGTGGCCCGGCTGATGGCGCCTTACCTCGGCCGAATCCTTCGCCCCGTCCCGGCGGTATCCGCAAGCAAGCTGTTGCTGCAAAAGCACCTGCCGGCGCAACTTCCCACCCCGCTCAACAACACGGCCCGGCGTTTCGCCCGTCAGCTGCTGGAAGTGCTCGACCTTGGCCGTGAGCTGCCCTCTTCCTTCGAGGAAGAAGAAGGCGAAGCCGTCTACGAAGGCATCCCCGAAGATGAAATGCCCTTGCGCCTCAAGCGCTGAGGACCGCATCGCGCTACAATGCCAAGGGAAAACAGCGGCACGAAGTGCCGCACCGACCGGGGAGGAAGACCATGACGCAGAATTTCTTCGAGAGTAATGACCCTTTCGCCTTCATGCGGCAGATGTGCGCCAACATCGGCGTTCCGCTGCCGGGGATGGTGTTTCCGACGATGGACCTCGCCGACGTCGAGCGGCGCATCGCCGAGTTCAAGGCGGTGGAACAGTGGCTGCAGATGAACCTGAGCACCCTGCAGATGACGCGTCAATCGCTGGAAATGCAGCGGGTCGCCATCCTCTCGCTCTCCCAGATGGGCACGGCGAGCCAAGCCGCGGCAGCGGAAGCGGCCGCCACGCCGGCCGGCAACCCTTTCGAAGCGATGGCGCAGCTGTGGCAGACGATGCAGCAGGCCGCCCAGCAGACGGTGGAAGCCACCGCCACCGCCACTCAGGCGGCGCATCAAGCTTTTTACCAGCCCCCGCCGACAGAACACCCGGCAGCCGACCCGCAGAAACCTCGACCGGCAACCGGGGCGGACGACGTCCCCCCTGAACCGGCTACGGCCAAGCCCAAACCGACACGCCGGCGGCGTAAAACCGCTCCGCCCTCTGCAGGCGAAGGGGGCGGCAAAGACGCCTAATCCCGCCGCACCCGCAGCGGCGAGCGGGGCCAGGGGCCGCCTTCCTCCGCCGTCTTCAGGGCATTCCGCTCCCGGAAGAGCGGATGTTCCAGCGTTTCCTCGGGTGCGAGCACCGGCGTGACGCAGCAATCGTGCGGCGCGAAGAGCGCCGCCCATTCGTCGCGCGTGCGCGTGCGCAGCACCGCCGCCAGTTCCGCCTTGGCTTTGGCCCCTTCGTCGCCCACGGCGCGATGGAAAGGAACGAGATCGGGGCGACCGATCGCCTCGCACAGCCGCACCCAGAATTTCTCTTCCAGCGCCCCGACGGCGAGGTGGCGCCCGTCGGCGGTTTCATAAACCCCGTAGCACGGCACCCCGCCGGTGAGCAGCCCCGCACCGCGCGGTTCGCTGCGCCCCTCGACCAGCGCCTGCGCCAGGGGGAACACCAGATGCGCCCAGCTGGCCTCGGTCATGGAGAGGTCGACGTGCGCGCCAACCCCGTCGCGCCGCGCCGCATGCACGGCGGCCACCACGGCCAGCGCCGCGTGCAGCGCCCCGCCCAGCAGGTCGGCGATCTGCAGGTTGCACTGCGCCGGCGGCCCCCCAGCCGTGCCGGTCTGATCCAGCACCCCGGCGAGCGAGAGATAGTTGATGTCATGCCCCGCCGCCTGCGCCATCGGCCCGTCCTGGCCGTAGCCGGAGATGGACACCAGCACGATGCGCGGATTGAGCGCGCGCATGGCGTCGAACCCCCAACCGAGCCGCTCGAGCACGCCAGGACGGAATCCTTCGAGCACCGCGTCGGCCTCGCGCAGACGCGCCGCGAACCACGCCCGCCCTTCCTCGCTCTTGAGATCGATGCGATGGATTTCCTTGCGCGCATTGAGACGACGGTAAATGAAGGATTCGTCCTCCCCGGGCAGGCGCACGCCCAAACGCGCGGCGTCGTCGCCTTGGGGCGGCTCGACCTTGATCACGCGCGCACCGAGTTCGGCCAAATGCCAGCCGGCCATCGGCCCCGGCAGCAACAGCGAGAGATCGAGCACGGTCATGCCCGCGAGCAGGGGCGACGGCTCAGTCATATTTCCTCCGGTCGTCGATCACCTTGCCGTCGTTCGGCAGGCTGCCTGGCGGCACGAAACGCACCTCGCCGCGCAGCTTGGTGATCTCGCGCAAGCTCGTCTCGATCGCCTGACGCAGATCGTCGTCCCCCTGCGCCACTTCGCACTCGAGAATCATGACGTCGGAGAGATTCGGATTCTCGACCACCAACCGGGCGCGCCGCACTTCAGGGTGGCGCGAAGCCACCGCCAGCACCTGCGAGGGATGCACGAACATCCCTTTGACCTTGGTCGTCTGATCCGCCCGTCCGAGCCAGCCGCGGATGCGCGTGTTGGTGCGCCCGCAGGGCGAGATGCCGGGCAAGACGGCCGAGAGATCCCCCGTGCCGAAGCGGATCAGGGGATAGACCGGATTGAAGGTAGTGACCACCACCTCCCCCACCTCACCCTCGGGCACCGGTTCGCTCCCGCCCGGGCGCACGATCTCGACGATCACGTCCTCGTCGAGTACCAGCCCCTCGCGCGCCTCGGTCTCGTAGGCGACGAGGCCCAGATCCGCGGTGGCGTAGCCCTGATAGGCGTCGATGCCGGCTTCGGCCACTTCGCGCTGCAGTGCCGGAGGGAACGCTTCGCCAGAAACGAAAGCCTTGCGCAGGGAAAGCGCCACGCCTGCCTCACGGCACTTGTGGATCAGGATGCGCAGGAAGGAAGGTGTACCGGTGTAGGCATTCGGTTTCAAATCGGCGATCGCCTGTACCTGCAGTTCGGTCTGCCCGACTCCGGCCGGAAAGACGGTGCAGCCGAGCGCATGCGCACCGGTCTCCATCATGCTGCCCGCTGGCGTCATGTGATAGGAGAAAGTGTTCTGCACCAGGTCTCCTTCGCCGAAACCGGCGGCGAAGAGGGCACGCGCCATGCGGTAATGATCCGGCCGGTTGCCTTCGGGCTCGTAGATCGGCCCGGGCGAGGCGAACACGCGCAGCACTTCCCTGCCCCATCCGGCAGCGGCGAAACCGCCGAACGGCCGCTCGCGCTGTTGCAGTTCCAGCAATTCGGACTTGCGCACCACCGGCAAGCGGGCAAGCGCCGCACGCGAGGTGATCTCACGCGGGTCGATCTCGGCGAGCAGCTTGGCATAGGCCGGCGAGCGCTCCTTCGCATGGGCGATTTGAGCCGGCAAACGGGCGAAAAGCTCTTGCTCGCGCCGCTGCGGCGGCCAGGTCTCACGCTCGTCGTAATAGCGGCGCCGTGCCGCCTGCATCGTCCCTCGTGTCATGCGTCCTCTCCGTCAGGACAGCCAGCGTTTGCGCCGGCGGTAATGTTTCACCTCGCGAAAGCTCTTGCGCCCCTGCGACGAGAGGCCGAGGTAGAACTCCTTCACGTCCTCGTTCTCGCGCAGCTCCTGGGCCGCACCTTCCATCACCACCCGGCCGTTTTCTAGGATGTAGCCGAAGTTGGCGTAGCGCAGCGCCACCATGGTGTTCTGTTCGGCGAGCAGAAAGCTCACGTTTTCCTTGGCGTTGAGCTCATGCACGATTTCGAAAATCTCTTCGACCACCTGGGGCGCCAACCCCATGGAGGGCTCGTCGAGCAGGATCATCTCGGGCGCGGCCATCAGGGCCCGGCCGATGGC
>JAQUGB010000004.1 GCA_028684345.1 Tepidiphilus sp.
CTTGCCCGTGGTAGTCAGGCACCACCAAGAGGGTCAATGGCACACCCAGCGCCGTCGCGCGCGCGGCGAAGTCGGCATAAAGCGGCCAAGTGGCCGGCGCCACGTCGTGCAGCACGACCGAGAAGCGCGCCTTCATCGCCCCCCCTGCCAGGCATCGACCACTTCCGCAGCCACCGGCACTGGCAGCAGCGAGGGTACGCCGCACAGGGCACGATAGTGCTCCAGCAGCCCGGGAAGCACCGCCGGCCAAGCGTAGCGGCGCTCCACCCAGGCGCGCGCCTGCCGCCCGGCCTCTTCGAGATCGACCTCACGCACGAACTCACGCACCGTCTGCGCAAACACCGCCGCATCCAGACGCGGGGCGATGCGGCCGGCCTCGGGCGGCACCAGTTCGGATACGGCCCCGCCGGCTACGCCGACCACGGGGATGCCGCTTGCCATCGCCTCGAGCACCACCAGGCCGAAGGTCTCCTGATTGCCGGCATGGACGAGCAGATCGGCACTGGCAAGAATACGGGCGACGTCTTCACGGCCGACGAAGCGATCGACCACGGTCACGTTTTCCGGTACCCGGTGCGGCATGGCGCTGCCCACGAGCAGCAGGTGGAAGTCCTCGCCCAAGAGCCGCGCCGCCGCGAGCAGCACGTCGAGATTCTTCTCGCGCGCACCGCGGCCGGCGAAGACCATGAGGCAGCGCGCCTGGGGAATGCCCAGTTCGGCACGCAGAGCGGGATCGCGCCGCGCCGGCGAAAAAATCTGCGTATCCACCCCCAAGGGCTGGGCGATCGCCCCCTCCACGCCGAGCGCCGCCAGATGTTCCACCATGGTGCGGCTGGGCGTGAGCACCCGGTCGAATCGCCGGTAGAGATGACGCACATAGGCGGCCGCCGCCTGCCCCCAGGTTCGCCCGAATCGTCGCTCGACGAGGCGGGGGAGATCCGAATGGTAAAAACCGATCACGGGTACGCCCAGCCGCTCCCCCGCGGCCAGCGCTGCCCAGGCAGGAACGTAGGGGTCTCCCGCCTCGATCACGTCGGGCGCCAAGGCAACGAGACGCTCCCCCCACGGCCCAGGGCGCAAGGGGAAGCGATAACCGGTGGAGAAAGGGATGGGCCAGGCCGAGATCATCTCGCAGCCGGGTGCGGAGCGATCTTCTGCTCCCGGCACCACCAGGGTATGCCGCACCCCCTCGATCGAAGAAAGAAAACGTCGCTTCGACTCCAGATACGTCCGTACGCCCCCGCTCGCTTCCGCGTAGAACATCGTGACGTCGGCAATATGCATGAATCGTCCGGTCGGCAAGAAAGTTCTATCAGTGTAGCGCTGCCGCCTCTTGCCTGCCACCCCCTGCAGGATCTCTCGCAGCGGCAAAAGCATCCCGTAAACACCTTGTTTCTTTTTTGGCCGATGCCAACGATTGATCTTCCTGGATCCGCAGACTAACCTGGTTCATACGAACGTCTTTTCGTCTCGAGGAGAAAAACGATGATCCCGTTCGACCGATCGTTTCACCGCGCTTGGTTCTACGTACTACTGATCGCGATGAGTCTCGTGCTACTCCTGCCACGAGCCCACGCAGCCACGTCACAAGAAGAACTGATCCGCGATGCCCAGCAAGCTCTGGCCACGCTACGCAAAATCAACCCATCGGCAGACGCCATCGCCAAGTCGGCCAAAGGCGTGCTGGTGTTCCCCAACATCATCAAAGCAGGCCTCGTCTTCGGCGGCAGCTATGGTGAAGGCGTACTTTTCGTCGATGGCAAGGTACGGGGATTTTATAATTCGGTCTCCGCTTCCTGGGGCTTGCAGCTCGGCGCTCAATCGTACGGCTACGCCCTGTTCCTGATGAACGACAAGGCTCTGAAATACCTTGAAGAGAGCCAAGGCTGGGAGTTGGGTTCCGGTCCGAACGTCACCTTGGTGGATACCGGAGTCGCAGCGAACCTCTCCACCACCACGCTGCGCGACGACGCCTATGCCTTCATCTTCGACCAGCAGGGGCTCATGGGCGGCATCAACATCGAAGGCACGAAAATCACGCGCATCGAGCACCCCTGATCCATTGACATTCCGAAACACGTTCCATGCGTCATGCATGACATAATGAAATATGTAAATCACGAACAGGAGCGACCATGAAACGGATTTTCCTTCTCGCGCTCACCGCATTCACCCTGAGTCTGCTGAGTGGTTGTGCCACGTGGGACAACATGTCGAGCCGAGAAAAGGCCGCGGTAGGGGGCGCTGCCGTGGGCGGCGTCATCGGTGCGGCCGTTTCGGACGGGCACCTGCTCGGCACGGTCGGAGGTGCCGCCATTGGGGGCGTCATCGGCGATCAGCTCGGCAAGTGATTCGAGCGACGCAGCGCTAGCCACCATCGCCCGTCGTCTCCGTTCCCGTGGGAGCGGAGAGGCGGGTCACCAGCAATTGGTCGATGCGGTAGTTGTCGATATCGACCACTTCGAAACGGTAGCCTTTGTATTCGAGCGCATCGGTGCGCTTGGGTACCTTGCGCAAGTGATACATCATGAACCCGGCGATGGTCTCGAAGTGTTCCGATCCTTCGAACCCGTCGATTCCGAGCACCTCGGCCACCTCGGCGATCGGGGTGAGCCCATCGAGCAACCAGGAATCGGCGTCACGCCGAACGATCATCTCTTCGCGCCCCACGACGGGATCGACCGCGACCACCGTGTCCATCACGTCGCGAAGCGTGAGCAAACCCACAACTATGGCATATTCGTTGACAATGAGCGCGAAATCTTGCCCGGCACTGCGAAAGCGCTGCAGCGCCTCGAGCAGCGTGAGCGTATCCGGGAAGACCAACAAATCCCGCACTACCATCTCGGCGGTCAGCGAGACTTTTTCTCCGTCGATGATGGAGAGGAACAGATCGCGCGTGTCCACGTAGCCCACAGGACGGTCGAGCGAGCCGTCACACACGGGAAACTTGCCGTGGGGGTGGTTGCGCAACTTCTGCCGAATGTTTTCCTCGGGCTCACCAACCAAAAGATAGACGATCTCGTCGCGCGGCACCATGGCGGTACGCACGGTGCGCTCGTCGAGCTCGAAAACACGGGTCACCAGTTTCTGCTCCTCGGCGAGCAGCGTTCCGGCACGCGTGGCGGCGTCGGCCAGCGCCACGATTTCATCGACGGTGACCTCCTCGCGCCGGCGTTCCGGCGCTCCGGCCAGGCGCAGCACCCAGGAAGCGAGGGCGTCGATCACCCACACCAGGGGATGGAGCAGGCGCACGAGCAGCGTCATCGGCGGGGCCGCCACCAGCGCGATGCGCTCGGGCGCGAGTAGCGCGAGGCGTTTCGGCACCAGGTCGGCGAACACGACGAAGAGCAACGTGACACCAAGAAACGCAAGGGAAGAGGCGACGGAGCGGACATACTCCGGCGGCAGCACGAGCGCCACGAAAGGTTCGAGCCAAGGCGTGACGGAGGACTCTCCCACCGCGCCGCCGAGGATCGCGACCGCGTTGAGACCGATCTGCACCACCGTGAAATAGTGCCCCGGCTGATCCTGGAGCGTCAGCACCCGCTGTGCCGTGATGTCTCCTTGCTTGGCCAGCATCTCGAGGCGCAAGCGGCGCGACGCCGCGAGCGATATCTCCGACATGGAAAAGAAAGCACTCGTGAGCACGAGCGCCAAGAGGGCGACGAAGATCGACATGTTGGTTTTTTGCGTCCGTAACTTTCTCATTATAGCGAGGAAGTTCGTCGCGACCCGATGGATATAATGGGGCTTTACGCAGAGGGAGCAACGTCGATGGATTCGATCCTGCTCGTGTATTGCACGGCCCCCGACCTCGATACGGCGCGCGCGCTCGCTCGAACCCTGGTCGAAGAGCGGCTGGCTGCCTGTGTGAACCTCGTGCCGGGCTTGACGTCCTTTTACCGCTGGCAGGGCACGGTACAGGAAGACGCGGAGACGCTGCTGCTCATCAAAACCGCGGCGGCACGCCATCGCGCACTACAGGAACGTTTACGCGCCTTGCATCCTTATGAACTCCCGGAAATCATCGCGGTCTCAGTGTCGGCGGGCCTGCCCGCCTATCTGGAGTGGGTCGCCACGGAAACCCTCAACCCGCCCGAGGATCCCGCATGAGCCGTCTTCGTTCTCGGTTACGCCTGCCGTTTTTCCTGCTGTCTCTCGTCTTCCTGCTCGCGCCGCTCCCGGGTCGCGCCGCCGATCCCGTGCCACCGGAAGAAGCCTTCGTGCCCCACGCTTACCGTGCAGAAAACGGCACGATCGTCGTCGAATTCACGATTCGCGAGGGCTATTATCTCTACCGGGACAAACTGAGATTCACCGTCCTCTCCCCGCGAGAAACCCGCCTCTTGCCCGAACTGCCACCGGGCGAATCGAAGCAGGACGAGTTCTTTGGCGACGTTCAGATCTTCCGTAACCGACTCGGCTTGCCGCTGAGATACGAAGGCGAGGCGCCACAGCGCCTGCGTATCACCCATCAAGGCTGCTGGGACGGGGGAATCTGCTACCCACCAGTGATCTCCGACCTCGAAGTGGCCGCCACCCCGCCCGCCCCCAGCTTGTTGCAGCGTCTGCGTGGTGTCACGCCCGCCTCCACGCCAACCCAGGCTTCGGCCTCGATCGCAGCGGAGTCCACGCCACCTTCGAGCCCGCTGCCGGGCGACGAGAGCGGGCGGCTGGCACAAGCGCTCGCCGGCAGCCACTGGGCGCCCATGCTCGCCACGTTTTTCGGCCTGGGGCTGTTGCTCGCCTTCACGCCCTGCACCTTCCCCATGATCCCCATCATCTCGGGCATCATCGTTGGAAGCAAGGAGCACGTCTCACGCGGACGGGCTTTCGGGTTATCGCTCGCCTACGTCATGGCCATGGCCGCCACCTACGCGATCGCCGGAGCGCTCGCCGGACTCTCGGGAACACTGCTCTCCGCCACTCTGCAGACTCCTTGGGTGCTCGGGGGCCTCGCGCTGGTATTCGTGCTGCTCTCCCTGTCGATGTTTGGTTTCTATGAGCTGCAGCTACCCGCTTCGTGGCAGACCCGGCTCGATGCCACGGCCGGACGCCTGCCGGGAGGGCGCTATCTCGGCGTCGCGCTCATGGGGGCGATCTCGGCGCTGGTAGTCGGCCCCTGCGTGGCCGCGCCGCTCGCGGGCGCGCTGCTCTACATCGCCCGCACGGGGGACGCCTGGCTCGGAGGCTGGGCGCTCTTCGCCCTGGGATTGGGGATGGGGGCTCCACTCGTGGCGGTGGGCTTGGGCGCGCGTGAGCTGCTGCCGCGCTCCGGACCCTGGCTCAAAGGCGTGAAGCGCATCTTCGGCGTGCTGATGCTGGCGCTCGCTTGGTGGATCGTGCGGCCGGTGGCGCCGGATTGGCTATGGCTGCTCGGCTGGGCCCTGCTCGCGCTGGGCACCAGCGTCTTCCTGCATGCGCTCGATCCGCTGCCACCGCAAGCGCCGGCCATGCGGCGCCTGGGTAAGGCCCTGGGCCTTGCGCTTGCCACCTACGGCATCGTCGCCCTGGTGGGGCTGTTGGGCGGGGCGCGTGATCCCTTGCAGCCGCTCGCGCTGCGCCTCTCGGCTGCCTCTTCCGCCTCGGCGCCGGCGCAGCCGGTTCCCACCGTGCGCACGCTCGCCGAGCTGGAGTCGGCGGTGCGCGCGAGCGATCGCCCCGTGCTGGTCGACGTGCGGGCCGACTGGTGCATCTCCTGCCTGGAACTGGAGCGCGCCCTCGAAGACCCTCGCCTGCGCCCGCACCTCGCCGACGTGACCCGCCTCGGCGCGGACGTAACCGCCGCCGACGAATCCGCCCGCGCGCTGTTGCGCCGTTTCGAACTCTTCGGCCCGCCGGCCCTGCTCTTCTTCGCGCCCGGAGGAGAAGAGCATAGCGAGTTGCGCGTGGCAGGCTACCTCGGCCCCGATGAATTGCTGCCGCGATTCGAGCGCTGGCTGGGGCGTTAGCCGCCTTCGAGCATCGCGCGCAAGCGCGCAAGCCGCGCCTTGGCGTCTTCCTTGGCCACGGGTTCGTCGCGCCGCCGCATCTGCACCCCCTCGCCCATCTCGGCGATGAAACGCGAGGGCTCCACGCTGCGCCACTCCTTGCCCTCACGCCGGCGCTCACACCAGGTGATCGTCAGGCTGCGCTGCGCGCGCGTGATGCCCACGTACATCAGCCGGCGTTCTTCATCAAGACGTTCCTCCTCGAGGCTCGCCTGATGCGGCAGGATCCCCTCTTCCACGCCGACGAGGAAGACGTGCTTGAATTCCAGCCCCTTGGCCGCGTGCAGGGTGGCGAGCTGCACCGCGTCGGCATCGTCCTCGCCGTCGTCGAGCCGGGCGACGAGATTGAGCGTCTGCGCGAGCTCGAGCAGCGTCTTTCCTTCGTCCTCGCCCTTGCGTCCCACCCAGGCGGCAAAGTCGCGCAGCGAGCGCGCCCGGGTCTCGGCCTCACGCGCCTCGCCGTGCGTCAGATACCAGCCTTCGAGGTCGATCGCCGCAAGCAGCTCTTCGAGGAGTCGGGCGGCAGGCTCGCGTTCGGCCCGCCAGCGGAGCCGATCGAGGAATTCGGCGAAGGTACGCAGGGTCTGCAGCGCCGCGGCCGGCACGTGCGCCGCCGCGCCCTCCTCGCGCAGCGCTGCCGACAGGCTCAGGTGACGCAGGCCGGCGTAACGCGACAGGGCCTCGATGCTCGCCGGGCCGATGCCGCGCCGCGGCGTGGTGATGGCGCGCACGAAGGCCGGGTCGTCGTCCTCGTTGAGCAGTAGCCGCAGGTAGGCCATGACGTCGCGGATCTCGACGCGGTCGAAGTAGGATTGCCCCCCGGTGAGGGTATAGGGGATCTTGTGCTGGCGCAGGGCTTGCTCGAAGAGCCGCCCCTGGTGGTTGCTGCGATAGAGGATGGCATAGTCGCGCCAGCGGCCGCGGTGCTGGAAGCGGTGGGCGTCGAGCCGCGCCGCCACCCATTCGGCCTCGTGTTCGGGATCCCGACAGGCGTATACGCTGACCGGTTCGCCCTCGCCGTGCTCGGACCACAGACGCTTGTCGAAGAGCTTGTCGTTGTGCGCGATCAGAGCGTTGGCGGCGACGAGGATGCGGCGGCTGGAGCGGTAGTTCTGCTCCAGCTTGATGACGCGCAGCCGGGGGTAATCCTGCGCGAGCAGCCGCAGGTTCTCGACGTCGGCGCCGCGCCAGCCGTAGATCGCCTGATCATCGTCGCCCACGGCGGTGAAGGCTTCGCGCGGCCCGGCGAGCAGCTTCAGGAGCTCGTACTGGGTGCGGTTGGTGTCCTGGTATTCATCGACGAGGAGGTAACGCAGCCGGTTCTGCCAGCGCTCGCGCACCTCGGCCTCGCGCCGCAGCAGGCGCAGGGGCAGCAGGATCAGGTCGTCGAAGTCGACGGCGTGGTAGGCGCGCAGCGTGCGTTCGTAGTCGCGGTAGGCAGCGGCTGCGGCGGCGGCGAGCTCGTCGCCGGCGAGCTGCTCGGCCTCCTCCGGTTCGATCGCTGCGTTCTTCCATTGCGAGATGCGCCAGTGCAGCTGGCGCACGATGCCGCGCTCGGCCGCAGGCAGAAGTTCGGCGAGTACGTTCTGCGCGTCGGCCGGGTCGAGGATGGAGAAGCGCGGTTTGAGCCCGAGGTGCGGCGCCTCTTCGCGCAGCAGGCGCACGCCGAGCGCATGGAAAGTGCTCACGGTGAGCCCGCCGGGGAGCCGCCCTCCCAGGAGCGCCGCCACGCGTTCCTGCATCTCGCGGGCGGCTTTGTTGGTGAAGGTGATGGCGGCGATGTGCCGCGGGGCGAGCCCCACCTTTTGGATGAGGTGGGCGATCTTGTGGGTGATGACGCGCGTCTTGCCGCTGCCGGCCCCGGCGAGCACGAGGCAGGGGCCGTCGAGGTGGGTGATCGCGCTTCGCTGTTCGGCATTCAAAGACATGAGCACGGAAAAATGAGGGTCCATCGGGAGACTGCAAAAAAACCGTCACGCCCGGCCGAAGGACGAGGCGCTCCGGGCACGGGATACAACACCCATCGAGGGTACGAGCGGGCAACCGAATACCGTACGCGACGCCGTGCAGGCGCGCAAAGGGCCATTTAGGGCTCCCGTGAGATTGTACCCTCGTGGGCTGGCGCCGCCTTACTGCTCTGCGCCTCTCGTACGAAATCATCGTGCGCAATCACATGGCAAGGCACCCGGCGTACCGAATTCAAGGCATCTCTCCGAGTAGGCGCAGGAGAACGCAAACGCGCAGCGCGTCATGCAGAGGATCCTTCCGTTGGCCGGTTTGCGCCGCACCGCAGGACAGGCTATCCTTAGGGAGACGCTGAAGAAATGAGCGAGCGGGATGAAGCGCAAGGCGCACGGAGCGCAGCGACCGAGACATATCAACTAGATAGGCGAGGGAGCGAGCACCGCGCAACGCAGCGATTCGCCCGCGCAGCCAATTATTCAGCGTTTCCTTAGCACGACGAGGGCGGCGCACCGATCCCTACCGCCTTCGCTTTTTTGCGACCCTTGCGGGAGGCTCCATGCGTAGCATTCTGTTTCCCATTACCGCTCTGATGCTCGGGGTGGCCTCGTTACTGCTCGGTACGGGGCTACTCAACTCTCTCATCGCATTGCGTGGAGGGCTCGAGGGGTTCAGCGATCAACTGCTGGGGCTGATGGGGTCGAGCTATTTCGTGGGGTTCTTCGCCGGCACCTGGATCACCCCTTACCTCATCCGGCGCATGGGACACATCCGGGCCTTCGCTTTTTTCTGCGCGACGATCACCGCCTGCGTGCTCCTGCACCTGCTTTACGTACATGCCGAAATTTGGATCGTGCTGCGCTTCCTCACGGGCGTATCCATCGTCGGTTTCTATGCCGTGATCGAGAGCTGGCTCGGAGGGAGTGCCCCACCCGAGCGACGGGGTTTCATATTCGCCGTCTACATGATCGTCAATCTCGTGGCGCTTGGCTGTGCCCAGCTTTTCCTGCGCTGGAATAGCCCGGGCGTCTTCACCCTGTTCGCGGTCTCGGCGATCTTCGCGGTGCTGGCGATCTTGCCCGTGACGGCCACACGCTTACAGCCACCGGTCATCGTCGAAGTGGCGCGAATGTCCCTGCGCCGCCTGTGGGTGAGTGCCCCGGTCGCGGCCATGGGAGCCGTCTCCTCCGGCTTGGCGATGGGTTCATTCTGGACCCTCTCCGCGGCCTACCTCAACCGCCTGGGTTTGGGCAATGCCGAGATCGGCGCGTTTCTCTCGCTCACCATCCTAGCGGGCGCCTTGTTCCAGTGGCCCATCGGTTGGCTTTCAGACCGGTTCGATCGCCGCCTCACCTTGGCCTGGGTCGGGGGGCTGGCCTGCATCACGGCCTGCCTGCTGGCGCTCGCACCCAGTCTGAAATTGCCCCTCTTGATGATGGGGCCGATCTTCGGTCTCTTCCTGCTCGCCGTCTATCCCATCGTGGTCGCGCATCTGGTCGATCATCTGCACCGCGACGAGATTCTCGCAGGCAACACGGCTTTGCTGATGTTGCATGGCATGGCCGCGGCGCTGGGTCCCTCGCTGGCCGGCTGGGCCATGACGGATTTCGGGCCGAACGCTTTCCCGGCCTTCCTCGCGGTGGCCCTCTTGCCGATGACGGTACTCGCCGCACTGCAGTACCGGCGCAGCATGGACGTGATCGTCGAAGAACCGGCGCATTTCAAACCCATGGTCCGCACATCGCCCGCCGTCCTCGAACTGATGGCCGAAGCGGAACCCGCCCAGATGCAGGACACATCCATCCCCCGGGCAGACTCCCCCTCGACGGAAGAAGAGATCGCCGACGCTCGAGAAAACGCGCAAACGACCGAAGGCGCCCCATCCAGCAGTTCCGAGGAAACCGATGCCGAGCGCTCGAACCGGGAAAACGGCAATGATGCCCCCGGGGCGCCCGCTCGCCCCTCCTGATCGGATGGGAAAAATCGACGGAAACGGCGCGACTCAGGCCACGCCGGCCTCGTGCGCCTGACGATCGGCCCAGTAGGAGGAACGCACGAGCGGCCCGCAGGCAGCGTGCCTGAACCCCAGCGCGAGCGCCTCGCGCTCGAAAGCGGCGAAGGTCTCGGGCGGAACGTAGCGCTCCACCGACAGGTGTCCGGACGAAGGCTGCAGGTACTGGCCGATGGTGAGCATGTCGCAGCCGTGCGCCCGCAGGTCGCGCATCACCTGCACGATCTCCTCGTCGGTTTCGCCCAACCCGACCATCAGGCCAGACTTGGTCGCCACCTCGGGATGGCGCGCCTTGAATTCCGCCAACAGCCGCAATGAATGGGCGTAGTCGGCCCCGGGGCGTGCCTGGCGGTAGAGCCGGGGCACGGTTTCCAGATTGTGGTTCATCACGTCGGGCAGATCCTGGGCGAAGGCTTCCAGCGCCACCTCCAGCCGACCGCGGAAATCCGGCACCAGCACTTCGATGCGGGTGGCGGGCGAGCGCGTACGCACGGCGCGGATGCAGGCGGCGAAGTGCGCCGCGCCGCCGTCGCGCAGGTCATCGCGGTCGACGCTGGTGATGACCACGTAGCGCAGGCGCATGGCCGCCACCGTGTGCGCGAGATGCTCGGGTTCGGCCGGATCCGGCGGCAAGGGCTTGCCGTGGGCCACGTCGCAGAAGGGACAGCGGCGCGTGCAGACGTCGCCCAGGATCATGAAGGTAGCCGTTCCCTTGCCGAAACACTCGTGGATGTTGGGGCAGGAGGCTTCCTCGCACACAGTGTGCAGCTGGTGGGCGCGCAAAGTGGCCTTGATTTGCTGGAAACGCTCGGCCTCTTCACCCCCCGCCAGGCGCACGCGGATCCACTCGGGTTTGGGCAGCGGCGCCCTGGGGACGATCTTGATCGGAATGCGGGCGGTTTTCCGGGCGCCACGGGCTTTCTCGGGGGCATCGACGGGTCGGTCCATGATCGGTTCCTTTCAGGGAGAGGGCGGGGCCCAGGGGTCGGGAGCAGCGCTCCAGGCGAGCGGCCCGAGCCAGGTCTGCAGCGGCTCGAGCAGCCGCTCGGCGGTCTCGCGCACGCTCCAATCGAGGCCATGATCGCGCAGGCGGGTGGCGGCGAGCCCCGCATGGCCACAGGGGTTGATGCCGGCAAAAGGCGAGAGGTCGAGGTCCACGTTGAGCGAGAGTCCGTGGTACGTGCAGCCATTCTTCACCCGTAGCCCCAGCGCGGCGATCTTGGCGCCGGCGAGGTAGACCCCGGGCGCCCCCTCGCGCCGTTCACCTTGCAGCCCGCAGCTGGCGAGCAGGTCGATCACGCTCTGTTCGATGTGATGCACCAGAGCGCGCACGCTCGAGCGCCGGCGGCGCAGGTCGAGGAGGAAATAGACGACGAGCTGACCCGGCCCATGGTAGGTGATTTGGCCGCCGCGGTCGATGTGCACCAGGGGAATGCCCGAGGCCCGCCCCTGGGGCAGTAGGTGCTCGGGACGGCCGGCGAGCCCCAAGGTATAAACCGGCTCGTGTTCGAGACACCACAGCCGGTCGGGGGCATCAGGCCCGCGCTCGGCCGTGGCGCGCTGCATGGCACGCCACACCGGCTCGTAAGGCTGCCGGTCGAGCCAGAAGACCGGCGTGCAGCTCACCAGCTCTTGATCCACAACACCAGCGCGTCCCAGGCACGACCGAACCAGCCCGCTTGCGGCACGTCGTCGAGCGCCACCGCGGTGAGCGTGGTGAGCGGTTTGCCCTCGACGCTCACTTCTACCTTGCCCACCGGCTGCCCCTTGCTCACCGGCGCGAGGAGCGGCTCCTCGCCGATGAAGCGCGCCTCGGCGTGCTTGACGTCTTCACGCGGCAGGGTCAGCACCACGTCGGTGGTAAAGCCCACCGGAATCTCGCGTTTGACCCCTTTCCATACGCGCAGCGTGGCTACCGCCTGGTTGGCGTCGTAGAGTTTGACGGCGTCGAAGAACTGGAAGCCGTAATTGAGCAGCTTCAGCGACTCCTGTACCCGCACCTCGTCGGAGGGCGCGCCCAGCACCACGGCGATCAGACGCCGTCCCTCGCGCCGAGCCGAAGAGGCCAGGCAATAGCCGGCAGAGGAGGTATGCCCGGTCTTGATCCCATCGACGCTGGGATCGAGCCAAAGCAGGCGATTACGGTTGGGCTGACGGATGCCGTTGAAAACGTACTCCTTTTCCGAATAGAGGGCGTAGAACTGCGGAAACTCTTCGATGATGGCACGCGCAAGGAGCGCGATGTCGTGCGCACTCATGTAGTGCTGCGGATCGGGCATGCCAGTCGAATTCATGAAATGTGAGTTCTTCAGGCCGAGTGTCTTCGCCGCATCGTTCATGAGAGCGGTAAAAGCCTCTTCGCTGCCGGCGACCGCCTCGGCCAGGGCCACGGAAGCGTCGTTCCCCGACTGGATGATCATGCCGCGCAGCAACTCTTCCACCGTAGGCGTCATCTTGGGGTCGATGAACATGCGCGAGCCCCCCATCTTCCACGCCGTCGTGGACACTGGAATTTGCTGCTCCAGCTCGAGCCGCCCGTCACGCAGTGCGCCGAACACGACATAGGCGGTCATGAGTTTGGTGATGGAAGCCGGCTCGGCCGGCTGTTCGGCATCCTTGCTAGCAAGCACCTCGCCGGTGCGGGCATCGATCAACACCCACTGCCGGGCATCGAGCGTGATGGGCGGCACCGCCGCCTGCGCTACCGTGACCCAACACGCGATGAACAGGACACACCAAACCTGAATCGAACGAACGAACCTCACGTGCCAACTCCTGAATCGCTTCGAGAAGCGTCCCATTATACGCGGCGGCGGCTCAGGGGGCGGTCACCAAGAAAGCACTACCGCCCAGGCGCGCCGTGACGATCCGAGCCGCCGCGCGCGCCGCCGCCTCGTCGGCGAACGGCCCGACCCAGACCCGGATTTTGTCCGTGGCCGGAATCACGTGCAGATCGACTTCCGGCAACAACGTAGCGGCGTGCCGCCGGAAGGAATCCGCATTGTCGGCCAAGGCAAAAGCGCCCAACTGGAGATAATAGCCCGAGGCAGGAGAACGACGTTCGTCCGCAACCGGCTCGAGGGGCGCCGTCGCCACCATCGCTTCCCTCGACTCTGGCTGCTCGAGCGCAGACCCTGCCGCAGCCGACAACGCAGAGACGATGGGAGTGTCGTCCCGCGACGAAGGCGTGCGTTCTTCCCCTCGCAACTGCGCTGACAGCATACGCGCCACCGCCAGCGCTGGCCCAGCCTCGGCGCCGCGCGCGCGTATGACCTCGCCCCGCGCCTCGGCCTGGCGGATTTCCTCGGGCAGGATCAGCTCCACCTCCACGCTGGTCGTACCCTGGTTGACGAAACCGAGTCGATCCGCCGCAGCAAAGGAGAGATCGATGAGTCGATCCGACACGAAAGGGCCGCGATCGTTCACCCGCACGATCACCTGACGGCCGTTGGAGAGATTGGTCACTCGAGCATAACTGGGGAGAGGGAGCGTCTTGTGTGCGGCCGTGAAGGAATACATGTCGTAGCGTTCTCCCGTGGCCGTGGGCTGGCCATGGAACTGACGGCCGTACCACGAAGCCAGGCCGATCTCACGATAGGGAGCGAAATCGGTCATGGGAAAATAGGTACGGCCGAGCACGGTGTAGGCGCGCGCGTTGGCCGGACGCAAAGGTTCGATGCGCGGAACCGGTTCTTCTCCGGAGACCAAGGCGCCAAACCCCCCCGTTTCCACGAGCGAGGAACGCTTCGTCCGTGGAGCAGTGCCGCAGGCCGCCAGCCCCAGGGCGACGAGGAGCAGCACACCGGTCACGCGCCATCTCGTTCCTGATGTCATATCCCTCTCCGCTGGCCGGAAAAACCACCGCGCGGCGCCGATTGGGCCGCTGCACTCAAGAGCAATCCCAGCCCCGTGGCGAGCGTCACCAGAGCCGTGCCGCCATAGCTGATGAAGGGCAAAGGCACTCCTACCACCGGCAACATGCCACTGACCATCGCCACGTTCACGAAGACATAGACGAACGTGGTCCCCACCACTGCGCCGCCCAGCAGCATCCCCGGCCACGAGGGGCTCCTGATGGCGAGCCACGCACCGCGCAGCAGCAGCGCGGTATATACGCTCAATAATAGCGCGACACCGAAGAATCCGAACTCCTCGGCAAGCACCGCAAAAATGAAATCGGTGTGACGCTCGGGAACGAAGGAGAGTTGGGATTGCGTGCCCTCGCGCCATCCCTTGCCCCAAGCGCCCCCCGAACCGATGGCGATCGTGGCCTGGATCGTGTGAAAGCCTTTACCGAGAGGGTCCCGGTGCGGATCGAGCAAGGTGCACACGCGCTGTTTCTGATATTCGTGTAGCATTGGCCATTCCACGCCGGGCGCACACCAGCGATCTCCTTGCACGAGGAGCGCACCGATTCCGACGGCCAAGACCAACACGAGCGGCACGATGAACCGCCATGAAAACCCGGCGAAGAAGAGCACGAATCCCCCGGCCGCCACCACGAGGATGGTCGTACCCAAGTCCGGCTCTTTCAGGATCAAGATTGCGGGAATCGCCAAGAGCATCAGCGCCACGACATGATCCCACCACGCGAGCGAATGCCGTCGCAACGCAAAATACCAGGCAAGCATCATCGGCGCCGCCAGTTTCATCAGCTCGGAAGGCTGGATGCGAACCACCCCCAGGTCGAGCCATCGCGTTGCCCCTTTGGTCGTCTCGCCGAAGAGGAGCACCGCCAGCAGCAGGAGGACACCGAGGAGATACAACGGCAAGGCCAGGCGCAGCCACCAGCGAAACGGGACCAGCGCCGCCGTCAAGAGCGCGGTCAGTGCCAGCGCCTGGTGCCCCCACAAGGTCTCGACCCGCTCGGGGGAGGCGCTCATCAACACCACTTGCCCGGCGGCAAAGAGCAGCAGCACGCAGACGATCAGAGGGAAATCCCAGCGTCGCATCGCGTGGGCGATCATCACGATCCAATACGCCTTCTTCATCATTTTTCCTTTCCACCGGCAACGGAAAAATGATAGTCAAATATTTGGCGCATCAGCGGCGCCGCCGTCCTGCCTCCCGGCCCTCCGTTCTCCACGATGATCGCGGCGACGATGCGCGGCTCTTCGGCCGGGGCGAAGGCGATGAACCACGAATGATCGAGTAGATCTTCGTCCGTGGCGTCGGGGTCGTACTTGCGCCCCTGCAGGGAGAACACCTGTGCCGTTCCCGTCTTCCCGCCCAGGGAATAAGCTGCGCCGGCAAACGCGCGCGCAGAGGTGCCGACGCGCGCGCCATCGACCATTGCCCGCAGCACGGCGTCGACGTGCGCGGGATCGAGCTTGACGAAACCGGTCACTTCACCGGCGACGGGAACACGCTCCCCCGTGAGTGGATCGATCGAAGCCGCCAACACGTGCGGCTTGCGTATCACGCCGCCATTGACGAGGATGCTCAAGGCATGAGCCATCTTCAAGGGCGTGTAGGCATTGTACCCCTGGCCGATCGCGGTAGAAAGCGTTTCGCCACCAAACCACTGCTGCTGATTCGCTTGGTTGAATCGCTGCCTTTTCCACTCGCGCGAGGGCAGCACGCCTGCCGCCTCTCCCGGCAGGTCGATTCCGGTACGTCGCCCGAACCCTAGCTGCTCCATGAAAGCACTGATGGCATCGATCCCCAGCTCGTTGCCCAGCGAGTAGAAATACACGTTGCAAGAGAAAGCCAGCGCCCGGTGCAAATCGACGCCACTTTGACAATTCCGCTTGCGGTCGTACAGTCTCACGCCGGAGTACTCGAACATCCCTTGCCGATCGAAGCGCTGGCCCGGTTGCCGACTCCCCGAGGCCAAACCCAGCATCGCCATGAAGGGCTTGAAGGTCGAACCAGGCGGGTAGGTACCGCGTAGCGCGCGATTGAACAGGGGTTTATCATCGCTCAGCGCGAGCCGTTCCCAGTCGGCCTGCGTCAAGCCACCGAGAAACAGGTTCGGGTCGAAAGACGGTGAAGAGACCATGGCGATCACCCCTCCGTCGCGCGGATCGAGCGCGACGAAAGCCCCGCGCCGCCCGGCAAACGCCTCGAGCACGAAACGCTGCAGTCGCGCGTCGATCGTCAGCACCAGATCCCGGCCCCGCACCGCTTCCTGCCGCCCGAGCAAACGCACCGCCCGGCCCGCCGCATTCACTTCCAACAATTCCCAACCCGGGGTGCCATGAAGCAGCCGTTCGTACTGCGCCTCCACCCCTTCTTTTCCGATGCTCTCGGTACCCCGATAGATCCCCGTCAGCCCCTCGGCCTCGAGTCGCTCCTGTTCCTGCGCGTTGATCCGTCCGAGATAGCCGACCACGTGTGCCGTCACCTCCGCCTGCGGATACTCCCGAATGAGTCTGGCCTGCACTTCGACTCCGGGGAAGGCAAACTTCTTCGCGACGAAGCGCGCCACCTCCTCGTCGGAGAGATGCTGACGGATCACGACACTACCCAGACCCCGCTGATCACGCATCTGACGCAGGAAGCGCTTGTGGTCACTCTCCTCGATGCGCACCACCTCGGAGAGACGCGCGATCGTCCCTTCGACATCCTTCACCTGGGCCGGATCGAGTTCCAGGGTGTAGGTGCGCACGTTACGCGCGAGGGCTTCGCCGCGCACGTCGAAAATCTGCCCGCGATGCGGCGCGATCGGCACGAAAGCCTGGCGATTGTCGTCGGCCAGGGTACGAAATCGCTCGTGCTCACCGATCTGCAGCTGGTACATGCGTCCGAGCAGCAGGCCGAAACCGATCAGCATGACGACCACCAGCACCCACAGCCGACGGTGCGTACGCGCGATTTCCGATCCCTCCCCCAACGCGCTCTCGGGCATACGCACCTCAGGACAAAGACGCGGACCCGCCGGCACGCGCAGCGCGCCACTGCGGCCACAGCAGCCCCTGGCTCAAGATCGGCCACAAGAGGACGAGGGTCACGGCGGATCCGAAATATCCCCACCCGGGCCAATCTCCGCCCGCAACCAGACGTACCGCGGCCTGCAAGGCCAGCGCCAACGACCACAACGGCAACAACAGCAAGGCCTGCCCCCAAGCACCAAACCAGAGGATGCGTGCGGCACGGCGCTGGGCCAGATAAACCACCCACACGAAAGCGAGCGCCTCCTGCCCCAAGGCCGCGCCTCGCCCGACGTCGAGCATCACGCCCAAGGTGAACGCCGCGCCCACGCCCACCCGCTGCGGATCGCGCAGTGCCCAGAACGTAAGCACCGCCATGGTCATCTCGGGCCAAAACCCGCCTCCCCCCTTGGGAATGAGATCCCAGAAGAAGGCGAGTGCAAGCGTACTCAGAATGAAGCGCGGCCGCGGCGGCTGCAGTACGCGGGTCGTACGGGACGATTCGTGCATCAAGACCCCTCCCCTGGCTCCCCTTTGGGCGGGATCCGCTCGACCACCAGCAAATGCCGGCGGCGTTCCCCGAACGACGTCGGCCGACAAACGATCCGCAAAAAGACCCCCCCTGCGTCTACCGACACCACCTGGGCCACGGGAATTCCCGGGGGAAACACGCCATCGAGACCGGAAGTGACGAGCACGTCGTCAGCGCGGACGTCGGCCTCGACCAGCAGATGACGCAATTCGAGATAACCGTCACCCAGGCCATAGACCACGCCACGTACCCCGTTGCGCCGTACCATCACGTGGGTTGCATGATCGCGCTGCGTGATCAGCGTCACCTCCGACACCAGCGGCTGGGTACGCGTCACCTGACCGACGAGACCCTCGGCATCGACCACCGCCAATCCCGGCCGTACGCCAGCGTTCGCCCCGCGATCGACGACGATGCGCCGACTGAAGGGATCGGGCGCGTCGTACAAGACCTCGACGCCGATCCGACGCAATTCGAAGCGCCTGGCCATGCCCAGGAGGCGCCGCAACTCGGTGTTCTCCGCCTCCAGAGCCGCCAGGGTCGCCGCTCGCAGACGGTCTTCCATTTCGATGCGTCGCAGGCGTGCATTCTCCGCTTGTACCTCGGCGAGGGTAGCGAAATAGATCGACCCATCGACCACGAGCTTCACCGGCCAGTGCGCCGCCTCCTGTACGGGGCGCAACACCACGGAGATCGCGTCGCGCACCACGTCCAATGCGCCGAAACGCAGGTCGAGCACCAGCAGCGACACGGCAGCCAGTGTCGCCAACCCCAAGCGCTGCCCGGGCGACATCGTCCGATGAAAGCGCGGGACGTTGGGCGAATCGCCCAGCGGGGAATTCATCGCGCTCCCCCGGTGCGTGGGGTCATTCCGTGGCGAAGAGGGTGTCGAGCATGTCGACCTTCTCCAGCGCCATGCCGCAGCCACGGGCCACGCACGTGAGCGGGTCTTCGGCCACGATCACCGGCAGCCCCGTCTCTTCCTGAATCAAGCGATCGAGATCGCGCAACAGGGCCCCGCCGCCCGTGAGTATTATGCCGCGCTCGGCGATGTCGGAGCCCAATTCCGGCGGCGTCTGCTCCAGGGCGATCTTGATCGCCGAGACGATTTGATTCAAGGGATCGGCGATCGCCTCCCGAATCTCGTTCGAGGAAACGGTGAAGCTACGCGGAATCCCCTCGGCCAGGTTGCGCCCCTTGACTTCCACTTCGAGCACTTCGGGGGAAGGAAAGGCGATCGCCACCTGCTTCTTGATCAATTCGGCCGTTGCCTCTCCGATCAACATGCCGTAATTGCGCCGGATGTAGTTGACGATCGCATCGTCGAATTTATCGCCCCCCACCCGGATCGAACCCGAGTACACCATCCCGCCCAGGGCGATCACGCCGACTTCCGTGGTCCCCCCGCCGATGTCGACCACCATGGAGCCCGTTGCCTCGGCCACCGGCAATCCCGCACCGATCGCCGCTGCCATCGGTTCTTCGATGAGGAACACCTTACTCGCGCCGGCGGCGAGCGCCGCGTCGCGGATGGCGCGGCGCTCGACTTGAGTCGAACCACAGGGCACGCAGATGATGATGCGGGGACTAGGCGAAAGCAGGCTGGACGCGTGCACTTTCTTGATGAACTGCTTGATCATCTGCTCGGTGACCACGAAGTCGGCGATCACGCCGTCTTTCATCGGCCGGATCGCCTGCAGGTTTCCCGGCGTTTTGCCCAGCATCTGCTTGGCCGTCTGCCCAACGGCCTGGATCACCTTCTTACCGGAGGAAGGATCGACACGGATCGCCACCACCGAAGGCTCGTTGAGCACGATGCCGCGACCGCGCATGTAGATGAGGGTATTGGCCGTGCCAAGGTCGATCGCCAGATCGTTGGAGAACAAAGAGCGCAAAAAACCGAACATGTTGGGTCCTTGAAAACACAGGGATACGTATGGATCGAAAGGGTCGCGGCGCAGCAGCGGCACAAAGGCACCGCCCTTGGGAAGTCTCGGCAAAAGAGTCGCGAATATGATACTCTACAAAGCTTTGGACGCGACAGGGTCTGCCGTATGCCCGCCATCGACCTCGACCGTATCGCCGAGCTCGCTCGTATCGAATTGACCCCCGACAGCGCCGCAGCGTTCCGCGCCGACCTCCAACGGGTCCTCGCCCTGGTAGATCGGCTGCAAGCCGTCGACACCACGGGGGTTGCTCCCATGAGCCACCCGCTCGACCTGCCGCAGCGCCTACGCGAGGACGTCGTCACCGAAGCGGATCAGCGCGACGCCCTGCTCGCCCTTGCGCCCACGGCCGAAAACGGTCTCTATCTCGTACCCCAGGTGATCGAATGAGCGCAGAACGGCTCCTCACCTCCTCGCTGCGCGAACTCGCCGCCGCGCTCGCCGAAGGCCGCACCCGCGCCGAAGCGCTGGCCGATGCCGCGCTCGAGCGCGCGCAAGCGCTGCAGGAACGGCTCAACGCCTTCATCACCCTCACCCCCGAAGCCGCCCGTGCAGCCGCGCGTGCCGCCGACGAGCGACGCCGCGCCGGAAACGTCTCGTTACTCTCTGGTATCCCGCTCGCGCACAAAGACCTCTTCTGCACCCGGGGCGTGCGCACCACCGCCGCCTCGCGCATGCTCGCCGAGTTCGTCCCCCCTTACGACGCCTTCGTGGTCGAACGGCTGGCCGATGCCGGAGCCGTGAGCATCGGCAAGACCAACCTCGACGAATTCGCCATGGGCTCGGCGAACGAACACTCCCACTTCGGCCCCTGCCGCAATCCCTGGGATACGAGCCGCATCGCCGGCGGTTCCTCGGGCGGTTCGGCCGCAGCCGTGGCCGCCGGCATCGTTCCCGTGGCCACCGGCACCGACACCGGCGGCAGCGTGCGCCAGCCGGCGGCCATGTGCGGCGTCACCGGCATCAAGCCGAGCTACGGGCGGGTAAGCCGCTACGGTATCATCGCCTACGCCTCATCGCTCGACCAGGCCGGCGTGATCGCCCGCAGCGCCGAAGACTGCGCGCTCGCCCTCACGGCCATCGAAGGCTTCGATCCGCGCGACTCCACCTCGCTCGACCGTCCGTCCGAAGACCACGCTGCCGCCCTCGCCGCCGCCGACGGGCAGCTCGACGGGTTGCGCCTGGGCCTGCCGCGCGAGTTCTTCGCCGCCGAGGGGCTCGACGCCGACGTACGCAGCGCCGTCGAAGCGGCTGCCCGCACCTATGAATCCTTGGGCGCACGCCTGGTGGAAGTGTCTCTGCCGCGCGCCGAGCTCGCCATCCCCGCCTACTACGTCATCGCCCCGGCGGAAGCCTCGAGCAACCTCGCGC
Source organism: Tepidiphilus sp. (assembly GCA_028684345.1). GTDB lineage: Bacteria > Pseudomonadota > Gammaproteobacteria > Burkholderiales > Rhodocyclaceae > Tepidiphilus. Next base: position 20,688 of record JAQUGB010000004.1, read on the forward strand.
GCTACGACGGCGTGCGCTACGGCTACCGCGCTCCCGACTATGCCGACCTCGATGACATGTACCGCAAGACGCGCGCCCAAGGCTTCGGCGACGAAGTCAAGCGCCGCATCCTCGTCGGCACCTACGTGCTCTCGCACGGCTACTACGACGCCTACTACCTGCAGGCGCAAAAACTGCGTCGTCTGATCGCCGAAGACTACCGCCAAGCCTTCGACTCCTGCGACCTCATCCTCGCCCCGACCGCGCCCACCACCGCCTGGCGCCTGGGTGAGAAGGGCCAGGATCCGGTGCAGGAATACCTGCAGGACATCTATACCATCGGGGCCAACCTCGCCGGGCTGCCGGCGCTGTCGCACCCCTGCGGGTTCGACTCGGCTGGGCTGCCCATCGGCTGCCAGCTCATCGGACCCTATCTCGCCGAGACGCGGCTGCTGCTCGCCGCCCACGCCTTCCAGGGCAAAACCGATTGGCACCGGCAGCTGCCGCCGCTCTGAACCACGGAACCGCCATGAACCGCACCGACTGGGAAACCGTCATCGGCCTCGAGATCCACGCGCAGCTCACCACGCGCAGCAAGATCTTTTCCGGCGCCTCCACCGCCTTCGGCGCCGAACCCAACCGCCAGGCCTGTGCCATCGACGTGGCCCTGCCCGGCACCCTGCCCGTGCTCAACCGCGGGGCCGTCGAGCGCGCCATCCGCCTGGGGCTGGCGATCGAAGCCGAGATCGCCGAGCGCAGCGTGTTCGCGCGCAAGAACTACTTCTACCCCGACCTGCCCAAGGGCTACCAGATCAGCCAATACGAGCTGCCAGTGGTGAAAAACGGCGCCATCACCGTGCAGGTGGGCGAGGGCGAAGCCGCCTACGAGAAAACCGTGCGCATCACGCGCGCGCACCTCGAAGAGGACGCGGGCAAGAGTCTGCACGAAGACTTCCACGGCATGACCGGAATCGACCTCAACCGCGCCGGTACGCCGCTGCTCGAGATCGTCTCCGAGCCCGACATGCGCTCGGCCGAAGAGGCGGTGGCCTACGCCCGGGCGCTGCATACCCTGGTGCGCTGGATCGGGGTGTGCGACGGCAATATGCAGGAAGGCTCGTTTCGCATCGACGCCAACGTCTCGGTGCGCCCCAAGGGCGAGACGCGCCTGGGCACGCGCCGCGAGATCAAGAATCTCAATTCCTTCCGCTTCCTGCAGCAGGCGATCGACTACGAAGTCCGCTGGCAGATCGAAACGCTCGAAGAAGGCGGCACCGTCCAGCAGGCCACCGTGCTCTTCGATCCCGAGCGCGGCGAGACCCGCGTCATGCGCACCAAGGAAGACGCGCACGACTACCGCTATTTTCCCGATCCCGACCTTCTACCGCTCGTCATCGACCGTGCCTGGATCGAAGAGGTCCGATCGAATCTCCCCGAGCTGCCGCAGGCGCTACGCCGGCGGCTCGTGGAAGCGCACGGCCTCACCCCCTACGACGCCAACCTCCTCACGGCGAGCAAAGAACTGGCCGACTACTATCTGGCCGCCGTCGCCGCAGCCGGTCAGGCACTCGCCAAACCCTGCGCCAACTGGATCCTCGGCGAGCTCGCCGCCAAGCTCAACCGCAGCGGGATCGAGATCGGCGAGAGCCCTGTGCTTCCAGCACACATCGCCGCCCTGGTGCGCCGCGTGCAGGATGGCACGATCTCGCATGCCGGAGCCAAGAAGGTGTTCGAGGCGCTATGGACCGGTGAAGGCCAGGACGTCGACGCGATCATCGAGGCACAGGGTCTCGAGCAGGTGAGCGACGAGAGCGCCCTGGAATCCCTGGTGGATGCAGCGATCGCCGCCAATCCGAAGTCGGTGGAGGAATTCCGCGCTGGCAAGGAGAAGGCCTTGAACGCCCTCGTCGGCCAGGTGATGAAAGCCTCGCGCGGAGCGGCCAATCCGCAACGCGTGACCGAACTGCTGCGGCGCAAGCTCACCGGCTGAGGATTTCTTTCCCGCGCGCGAACCCGAAAAACCATCCGGGTAATCGGCTAAAATGCCCTCTCCGTCGGTATCGTAGAGAGACCAGCCATGCAGGATACGATCGAAGCCATCGATGAGCGCTTGCGACACCTGCTCGCCGTCTCTCCCGACCCGGCCCCGCCCGCCGCCGAATTCGAACTGTTGGCCGACAGCCTTCTAGACTACGAATTTTCTACCTTGAGCCAGCTCGTCGACCGTGCCGATCTACTGCGCACGGCGCTGCATCGCGTCGGCTGGCCGCGCCGCGCTCCCCCGGTGCGCGAATCCCCCTACCTGAAAGTGTGGGGCAAACTGATCAAGATCTACACCAAGGCAACGAAACACCCTGCCGCCACTCCCTCCTCGCCCTACAGCGCCCACGTCCACGAACGGCAGATCTGGTGTCTGCTGCGCATGATGATCATCTTCTGGTTCGAACTCACCCGCATACCCGATACGCTCTGGGGTGGATTGCACCAAGCATTCCTGCGAGCCGAGCGAGCCAACGTCGCCAATCGGCGCATCGACGATGGTCTCTTCGGCACGCCCGCTCGCCTCAGCTGCCGCGAAGTGCACCACGCGGCCGCGCTCATTCACCTCGCCAACCCCAATGCACTTCCCATGTCGATGCTACCGCGGGTCGTGACGTTCGCCCTCGAGTTGGCGCCCTACGCCCAATTCGTCCCGCCCGAGTGGCTCGATCGGGTCGACGATCGCTACGGAATCGATCTCGCCGGCAATTCCCCTCCCATTCCCGCGCTGGCGCTCGCCGACGCCAAGATTTTGCGCCTCTATGATGCCGGCGCGCTGATTCCCAAGGTTTATGAACGTCTCGCCCAACCCGGCCTGCCGACCGATGAGCGCCTGCTGCTCGAGACGCTGTCACAACGCTGGACGGGGGAGCCCCCCAAACGGCAGGAGCCTCGTGCACCGAGCAGCGAAGGACTACACGTGGTCACTGACTGGCCAGCGATCTATTTCTATTTCACGGGACGCCCCTTCGACCCCCCCACCGCCGTATCGGTTCGCCGCACTTTCGAGGAAGCGCAACGCATCCAGCTCTTCGGCGGCACCATCAGCGAGGTCGACCTCGCCGAGCGCGAGCGCGAAAAAAATGAACTCCTCTATTCCCCCCACCTCAGCCAGTGGGACGCGATGGACCGCAGCCCAAGGGGATGGCGCATCCGCCGCAGCGGCGCACGCAGCGAGCTCACCCGCTGGCCACCGGGACGACTGCTTCTCGTGCGCAAGAGCCCCAAAGTCTACGGCGGCATGCTCGCCCGTGTGCGCTGGCGCCAGGCCACGTTCGACGGCGAAATCCATCTCGGGCTCGAACAGATCCCCGGCATTGCCCGTCCCACGGCGGTACAACACTTTCCCGTGGTGGGCGCCCCGCCCAGCCCCTGGCATCCCGCTTTCTGGTTCTCCGACACGACGCGCGGCGACGAAGGCACGCACCGCCTGCTCGCCCCGCTGGAAATCGGCACCGAAGCCAAACTCCTCAATCTGTGGGTCGACCACAAAACGCGAGGTGCCCGCGTACAAGAATTCCTCGAAAAAGGCGAAGACTATCTCATCCTTTCATTCTTCTGGATCGATCCCGTCATCATCTGATCGATCCACTTCGCCCTGGCGCCAGCGTGCGGAAGGAAAGCGCAGCCGGAACTCGCTCCCCTGCCCCGGCGTGCTCTCGATGAGGAGTCGCGCCCCGTGGCGCTGAGCCACGTGGTTGACGATCGCCAGCCCCAAGCCGGTGCCGCCGCGATCGCGCGAACGCGCCCGGTCGACCCGGTAGAACCGCTCCGTGAGCCGCGGCAGGTGCTCCGGAGCGATACCGATCCCCGTGTCGCGCACGAACAGCTCTCCTTCTGCGTTTTTCACGCTGCGTGCGCCGATTAGCACCCGACCCGGTGTTGGGGTATAGCGCACTGCATTGAGCGCGAGATTGCCCAAGGCCGATTCCAACTCCGTGCGCACTCCCAGGATCGCGCAAGGTTCCGGCGGCAGAGACACCTCCACCGTCAGACCATCCGGCGCCACGCTTCTGGCCTGGGTCGCTACCGTCTCCAACAGCTCGGCCACCTCCACCCAGCGTGCCGGTGCCGGCTGTGTGCCCTCGAGTTGCGCCAGCGTCAGAAGGTCCTCCACCAGCCGTTGCATGCGCACCGCCTGAGCATGGACCTGTTCCAGATAGCCCGACAACGGCGGCGGCAGAGGCGGCGGCGCATCCAGCGCGGTCTCGAGGTAGCCGCGCACGATGGTGAGCGGCGTGCGCAGCTCGTGCGAGACGTTGGCGACGAAGTCGCGCCGCATCCGCTCCAGGCGTATCGCCTCGGTGCGATCCTCGACGAGCAGCAGCGCCTCTCCTTCTTCGAGCGGTACCCACTGCAGGCGGCAATAGAGCGCCTCGCCGCGCCGGGGTACTTCACCGGTGAAACCAGCCTCGCCCGCCGCGCGGATGCGTTCGAGCCAACGCGGCTCGGGCAGAAAGAGCGCCAAGGGCTGGCCGGCATGCAAACGGGGCTGCAATTGCAGCAATTCCTCGGCGCGACGGTTGAGCCTGCGGATCGTTCCATCGTCACGCAACCACACGACCCCGACCGGCAGTCGATCCCAAGCCGCGATCAGGCGCTCCCGGTCGCGCCGCGCCGCCTCCACCCGGCGTCGCCACACCCGCTCCTGCGCCCGCAACGGCTCGAGCACGAGGCGCGAGCGCGCGGAAAGCCCCTCCAAGGTTCTCTCGGAAAACGCATGCTCCAGGACCTCTGCAAATTCACGCTCGAGCCGCCACCACGCCCAGCCCAGGCCGAGCACGAACACCCCCAGCCCCGCCTGCCAGGAAAAGAGGGAAACCGGCATCGCAAGCGCCCCGACGCCAAGCAATCGCCGCCACGCAAAGCGCCTATGCCGCCGCAGGCGCTGCACCGTTTTCATGCATCCTGCGCCATCTGCACCGAGAATCGATACCCTGCTCCGCGCACCGTCTGGATCAGACCCGAGAGGCCATGAGGCTCGAGCGCCGCACGCAGGCGGCGCACGTGCACATCCACCGTGCGCTCCTCGACGAAAACGTGATCCCCCCAGACGCGGTCGAGCAACTGTGGGCGGCTATGCACCCGTTCCGGATGGGTCATGAAAAAATGCAGCAAGCGAAATTCGGTCGGGCCAAGCGCCACGACCCGGCCCTGCACCAGCACCCGCCGCGCCGCCGGATCGAGCCTCAACCCTCCCGCCTCGAGCACCTCCTCGCCCACCTCCGGCCGGCGCCGCCGCAGCACCGCCCGGAGACGCGCCACCAGCTCGCGGGGCGAAAAAGGCTTGGTCACATAGTCGTCCGCCCCGGCCTCCAGCCCGAGCACCTTATCCACTTCTGCCCCACGCGCCGTGAGCAGGATGAGCGGCAGAGCACGGGTCCGCTCCTCTCGCCGCAAACGCCGCACCAGTTCGATGCCCGACAGCGCCGGCAGCATCCAGTCGATGAGCATCAAATCCGGCAAGGCTTCGCCGATCAAGCGCAACGCACTTTCCGCGTCGGTCGCGCGCAGCACGTGAAATCCCGCTTGCTCCAGATTCACCGCGATCAATTCCAGGATCGCCGGCTCATCCTCGACTACCAGCACGTTGGCCGCCATGCTTCCTCCGCTTGCCTGAAGAACGTTGCCGTTATATCGCGAAATGGTGACGGTTTCGTGACAATTCATTCCTGGAAATGTTCTCCTCCCCCTCGTGCCGGATCCCCGCAGGACGTTTCCGTAGAACGAAGGACATGTTAGGCTCGTGTTGGCCAAAAACGAACGATAAAAGCGCAGCATGCGCGGCGCATCACGAGGCTGGGGGAGCATCCGGAAACCGGAGCGCGGCGCCGTACCCGCGCCGGGGGCACGTTCCACGAGTATAACCGCAGGAGTCCCGGCACCGGGATCGCGTTCTACACCAGAGAGAAAGGAGGAAGAAGAAGATGAAAGGCTTGCGGGACAAAGTGGCGGTGGTCACCGGCGGAGGAGGAGGGATCGGCGCGGCCATATGCCGCCGTTTCGCCGAGGAGGGCACGGTGGTGGCGGTGCTCGATCTCAACGGAGAAGCCGCCGAGAGGGTGGCCGGGGAAATACGCGCCGCGGGCGGCAAGGCAAAGTCCTACCCCGTCGACCTCACGGTGCAGGAGCAGGTACAAGCCGCGGTGGCAGCGATCGAGGACGAGCTCGGCCCCATCGACGTGCTCGTCAACAACGCCGGCTGGGACCGGGCGGCTCCTTTCCTCAAAACCGACAAGGCGCTGTGGGACAAGATCGTTGCGGTCAATCTCTACGGACCGCTCTACATGCACCACGCGGTGCTGAGCCGAATGGCGGCACGTGGCAAGGGGCGAGTCGTAAACATCGCTTCGGACGCGGCACGAGTGGGTTCGTCGGGCGAATCGGTCTATGCCTTCTGTAAAGGCGGATTGGTGGCGTTCTCGAAGACGATCGCCCGCGAGCTCGCCCGGCAGAAGATCAACGTGAACGTCGTCTGTCCCGGCCCCACCGATACGGCGCTCTTTCGCGACTTTGCCGGTGAAGGTGAACAAGGGGAGAAACTGCGGGTAGCGCTCATCAAGGCGATCCCCTTCGGTCGGCTGGGCGAACCGGAAGACGTGGCGGGTATCGTGGTGTTTCTCTCCAGCGACGAGGCGGCCTTCATCACCGGCCAAGTCATCAGCGTCTCCGGCGGCCTGACGATGGCCGGCTAATCCACCCAAGAGGAAGGAGCAAGAAGATGGAATATCAGGACATTCTCTACACCAAGGTCGATGGCGTGGCCACGATCACGATCAACCGCCCACAGCGCTACAACGCCTTCCGCGCCCAGACTTGCGAGGAGATGATCCACGCCTTCAAAGATGCGGACTTCGACCGTGGCATCGGCGTGGTGGTACTCACCGGCGCGGGCGACAAGGCGTTCTGCACCGGTGGGGACCAAAGCACCCATGAGGGCGGCTACGGCGGACGCGGCGCCATCGGCCTGCCGATCGAGGAAGTGCAGAGCGTGATTCGCGACATCGCCAAGCCGGTGATCGCCCGGGTGAACGGCTACGCGATCGGCGGCGGCAACGTGCTCGTGACGCTGTGCGATCTGGCGATCGCCTCCGAAACGGCGCAGTTCGGCCAGGTCGGCCCCAAGGTGGGCTCGGTGGATCCCGGATTCGGCACGGCACTGCTGGCACGCGTCGTGGGTGAGAAAAAGGCGCGCGAGATCTGGTACCTGTGCCGGCGCTACACGGCCCAGGAAGCGCTGGCCATGGGGCTCGTCAATGCCGTGGTGCCGCCCGAGCGGCTCGACGAGGAAGTGCGCCGCTGGTGCGACGAGATCCTGGAGAAGAGTCCGACCGCGATTGCGCTGGCGAAGAAGTCGTTCAACGTAGACACCGAAATGATTCGCGGCATGGGGGCGCTGGCGATGCAGGCGCTGCGCCTCTACTACGAGACGCCGGAATCGGCCGAAGGCGTGCGCGCGTTCCAGGAGAAACGCAAGCCCGATTTCCGCAAATACGTCAAATGAGGACGCGCCGATGGTCCGGGACGAGGAGACCTTGACGCTTCTGCTCGACACGCTCGCGCGTTTCGTGCGCGAGCGCCTGGTGCCGGCTGAAGCGGAGGTGGCAGGCACCGATTCCATCCCCGAGGAGATCGTCGCCGAGATGCGCCGGCTGGGGCTCTTCGGCCTGACGATCGCAAAGGCAGCGCCCCTAGCCTCGGCGCAGCAGGCCTAGAAGGCAGCAAAAGTGGTGCACCGTTGCGCCACGATGGGGCGAAGCATCCCAGGCGCTCCGACACCACTGCTTGAAAAACAACGAAAAATATATTGGCACGATATTTGCTAATAATTATCCGGTATCCTCGACCGGAGAACTTCCATGAAATCCTTTGCCCTACCCCTGACGGCCGTTTTGTGTGCACTCCACGTCATCCCGTCCGCCCACGCCGAAGAGCCCCCCCAAAGCCCCTATTCGCTGAGTTTCTCGCTTGGCGCCACCAGTGATTATGTCTTTCGCGGCGTGTCGCAGACGCAAAACGAACCTGCCGTCCAAGGCGGTCTGGAATTCGCTCACGCCAGCGGTATCTACATTGGGCTGTGGGGTTCGAACGTCGCCTGGGTGAAAGATGGCGGCTACAAAGACGACAACAGTCTCGAAGTCGATCTCTACGGCGGTTTTCGTGGCAATTTCACCGAAGATTTCGGTTACGACGCGGGGATCATCACCTATTACTATCCTGGCAACAAGATTTCGGGGGCAACCGACCCGGATACGACGGAAGTCTACGCCAGCGTATCGTGGCGAACGATCTCCTTCAAGTATTCTCATGCGGTTTCCAAACACTCGTTTGGCTGGACGGCCGATGATGGAGGAAAAACGCGCGGCAGCTACTACCTCGATCTTTCCGGCACTTACGATTTAGGGAGCGGCTGGAGCGTGCTCGCGCACGTTGGGTACCAAGACATCAAGGACAACGATGAGGCCTCCTACACCGACTGGAAGCTCGGTGTGAGCAAAGATCTCGGTTTCGGTGTCGTGTCACTGGCGTATACGGACACCGATGCCAGTAAGTCGGCCTATACCTGGGACCGCGAAGAAGTGGCCGATGCGAGAGTCGTCCTTTCCTTCCAAACGGGCTTTTGACCCTCGCCCTCCCCCGGCTGAGGTTCGTACTACACCGAAGCGCGGTGGGAGGGAGTTTCGAATCAGGGTGGCACGAGTGTGGATGAATCGCCGCCTCAGAACCCGAGTCGCGCGAACCACACCTCCACCACCTCCCCCTGCCGGCCGTCGCAAGCCCACGCCACGCCTCCGAGCTTGTGCCCGCAGCGCCTCCGGGCGTGGGCTGCAGAGCGAGCGCAAGCGACGAGGGGCGATCGGGTGTGGAGTGAGCGAGCCTCACCGTACGCCGGTCACACGGAAGCGCCGCATCGAAGCGCCCAGCTTGCCGGCGGCGTGCTTGACGCGGTCGACGCTTGCCGCGAGCATCGCCAATGAGCCGCGCATGCCATCGGCGATCGTTGCCAGGCGCTGCATCATGGAGCCGTTCGCGCGGCTGCGCTCGGCCACGCGCTCGATCACGCCCAGCAGTCGTTCGGCGAGTTCGTGCACCTCGCCCTGCTCGGAGACCGCTTCTTCGGCAAGCCGCAGACCGTTCTCGACGTCGGCCACGCCGGATTCCATGATCGAGACCGCCTCGCGCGCTCCGTGCTGGATGCCCTCGATCTTGCCGCGGATGTCGCCGG
>JAQUGB010000088.1 GCA_028684345.1 Tepidiphilus sp.
ACAGGACCGTGAAACGGCGCCGCGCCGATGATACTGGAGCCCAGCCTCCGGGAACGTAGGTCAGCGTCAGACATCCCCTACGCCGCACACAAAAACCCCCTGCCAAAACGGTAGGGGGTTCTTGCGTTCTCCGGTCGAGTGGAAAGAAACCCGCTAGCAGCGGGTTTCTTTCGGGCGCCTCGAATGACCTACTGCGCAGCGGCATGGCGGCGTTCTCCGGTGCTCGGATGCTCGCCTATCTGGGTGATATGTCTTGCATCCTACGCTCCGGGCGTCTTGCCCTGCCGCCGCTCGCGACGGTTCTTCGAGCTGCCTTTTTTCTGTCGGACGATCGAAACGTCAAACGCGCCGCTTGTATTCGCCGGTTGCCGTGTCGATTTCGATCTTGTCGCCGATCTCGACGAAAGCCGGAACCATGATTTCGTGGCCGGTCGGTTTGATGCGAGCCGGTTTCATGACTTTGCCAGAGGTATCGCCGCGTACGGCCGGTTCGGTATACTCGACTTCGCGCACGACGGAGGAGGGTAACTCGACGGCGATGGCTTTTCCTTGATAGAGAACGACCTCGCAGCTCATGCCATCTTCGAGGTAGGGGAGGACGTTCTCCATGTTGTCCTTTTCCACTTCGTATTGGTTGAATTCCTCGTCCATGAACACGTACATCGGGTCGGCGAAGTAGCTGTACGTGCATTCCTTGCGTTCGAGGATCACGGTGTCGAATTTTTCATCGGCCTTGTAGACCGATTCGGTAACGTTGCCGGTGAAGAGGTTCTTCAGCTTCATTTTTACGACGGCAGCATTACGACCGGATTTGTTGTATTCGGTCTTCTGGACGACGAAAGGTTCATCCTTGATGAGGACGACGTTTCCGGCGCGCAGTTCTTGGGCTTGCTTCATCATGGGTGTGATTCCCGCAGTTTCGTTGAAAATAAACGATCATTTTATCGCGTTTCTGGCGATGAAGTCGAGCAGCCGGGTACAGAGATCTTCTTGTAGGGCGAGATACTGGCACCAGTGGTGGCAATGGGCTTGCCAGAGATCGCGTCGTTGCCATAGACAGCGCCAATCCTCCGGGGTTTCCTTGCCGCGGTTGCTGTTGAGAAACCACTGTGCCGCCAAATCTGCAAGGGATGGGGGGGCGTCGGCGAGGTAGTGTCCGAGGAATGCCTCGAGTTTGGTTAGATGAATGTCGTCTTCCTGGCGATAGGGATGCCAGAGAAAAGGGCGGGCGCTCCATTGAGCGCGAACGAAAGAATCTTCGCCTCGTACCCAATTGAAATCGCAGCTCCACAGTAATCGATCGAAATCGTCCTGCGGTAGCATGGGCAAAGGGACGAATCGCACCTGAGGTGCATCAGGATGGATAAGAATTTTGGTGTCGAGTTCCAGACCCGTGCGGGCGAGCGCTTGGCGCGGTTGCCCCGGGGGAACGAAGACCGCCGTCGCTTGGGGGTCGTGAGCGAGCCAGGCAAGGAAGGCACTGAGTTCGGCATCGGCGTAGCAAAAAAGGGTGATTCTCCGCGCCTCTAGCGTTTCGGCCTGCCCGATGCGATCCAGGAATCGAGCGATCCGTTTCGGATCGCCTTGAAAGCGGTTCCGCTGCTCGAGGAGCGTGCGTTCGCGCAAGAGTCCTCCAGTGCGGGGAGTGAAACCGGGGACGAAGAACCATGCGGTGAGTGGTAACCGAGGGTGGGGGGAAGGCAGACCATGAACCTCTTCTGCCCAAAGTTCGGGGGTGAGGTGCTCGAGGTGGATCCAGAGCGGGGGAGGACATTGTCTAGCAAGCGCTCCGAGCCAGGGTTCGCTCAGGCCGCAGCCAAAGGCTTCGATGGCAACGTCGATTTGAGCCAGTATTTCGCGATCGATCTCGTCCGGTTGCGAGCGATCCCAGAGTCGTAGCGTGAGTTTGCCGCACTGCTGCACTTTCTCCGTGGTGCGGATTTCCGGTGCCAATGTGGCGAGGGTGTGGAGATCGTCGATCCAGAGCGTGACGTCTTGGCCGAAGTCGTCTCGCAGTTGGCGGGCGAGGCGCCAGGTGATGCCGGCGTCACCGTAATTGTCGATGATGGCGCAGAAGATGCCGAAACGCATGATGGTCCAAAATAAATGAGAGTCTAGCCCCTCTTGCGGGTTCCGTGGGAGGTGTATAATGTTTTTTCAGGGATTTTTCGGCAGCTGTCCGTTGGGGGAGGTAAGGATGCGCGGGAAAACGATGCGTTGGTTGCTCGCAACGGTGATGGGGGTGTCGTGTGCGGGTGTATGGGCCGATGAAGGGGCATTGCCCCAGCTCGATCTCGACTTGCCGAGTGGCGTCTATCGGTGCGAAGAAGGGCGAAAGCAGCTCGGGGTGGAGCGGGTGCGCTACGATAGCGATCAGGTCGTGGTGCATTGGGAGGGCAAACGCTATACCTTGGCGCGCGATGTTTCGTTCTCGGGGCTGCCCCGTTACGAGGATCGGCAAAACGGCTTGCTATGGGTCGATCTACCTTGGAAGAGCGTCCTGCTCAACACCAAGACCGAACGGCCGATGGCAGCTGATTGCGTCTATGCCCAAGGGGTCGACCCCTCGGTGCTCGATGCGCCGGTGAAAGTGGCCGATGCCAAGACGAAGAAAAAAGCCGTCGCGCGTTCATCCAAGCCTGAGCCGCAGAAAACGGCCAGTGCTGTGGCCGCTTCGTCCAACTGAAAGGTTCTTCATGCGCGGCGGGCGTGGCGTCGTCGTGACGTCCGCCCGCCGTTGGTTTGATAGAATGTCTTTTTTTGCTTGCCTAGGAGTGATTCATGGCCGTAGAGCGTACGCTATCCATCATCAAGCCCGATGCCGTCGCCAAGAACGTGATCGGTAAGATCTACCAGCGCTTCGAGGATGCCGGTCTCAAGATCATCGCTGCGAAGATGGTGTGGTTGTCGGAAAAAGAGGCCGGCGCTTTCTACGCAGTGCACAAGGAGCGTCCCTTCTACAAGGACCTCGTGGCCTTCATGACCTCTGGTCCGGTGATGGTGCAGGTGCTCGAAGGCGAGAATGCGATCGCCAAGAATCGCGAGCTGATGGGGGCGACCGATCCGAAGAAGGCCGCGCCGGGGACGATTCGCGCCGATTTCGCCGATTCGATCGATGCCAACGCGGTGCACGGTTCCGATGCGCCCGAAACGGCCAGGGTGGAGATCGCTTTCTTCTTTCCCGAAATGAACATTTATTCACGCTGATTGGTCCACCCCGTCGGTGCCTCCTTGCCGACGGTTCGACGATGACCCCGACCAATCTGCTCGATTTCGATCTGCCCCAGCTCACCGACTGGATCCAGTCCCTCGGTGAGCGTCCTTTCCGTGCACGTCAGATCTTTCGCTGGATTCATCGCGAGGGCTGCGATGACTTCGCGGCGATGAGCGACGTGGCGAAGAGTCTGCGCGCAAAGCTCGCGGAGCAGGCGATCATCGCCGCGCCGCGGGTGCTGCGCGATAGCGTCTCCCGTGACGGCACGCGCAAATGGTTGCTCGACGTGGGTGGGGGCAACGCCGTGGAGACGGTGTTCATTCCCGAGCGCTCGCGTGGCACACTATGCATCTCTACTCAAGCCGGCTGCGCGCTCGAGTGTGCCTTTTGCTCCACGGGCAAGCAGGGATTCAACCGCAATCTCAGCACCGCGGAGATCCTGGGACAGTTGTGGCTCGCCAACCGATTGCTGGGCGTGGCCAAAACAGAGGGCGATTGGGATACGACCGAGGGCCCAGACAATGGCCGAGTGGTGACGAACGTCGTCCTCATGGGCATGGGCGAACCGTTGGCCAATTTCGAGGCGGTGGTGCGTGCTCTGCGCGTGATGCTCGACGATCACGGTTATGGTCTGTCGCGACGACGGGTCACGGTGTCTACTTCCGGAATCGTGCCGGCCATCGACCGACTGCGCGAGCACTGTCCCGTGGCGCTGGCGGTATCGTTGCATGCGCCCAACGATGCGCTGCGCGATCGACTCGTGCCGATCAACCGCAAATATCCTTTGCACGAGTTGCTGGCGGCTTGCCAGCGCTATCTCGAGCGTGCGCCGCGAGATTTCATCACGTTCGAGTATGTCTTGCTCGCGGGGGTCAATGACGAGCCGGAGCATGCGCGTGAGCTGGTGGCCTTGGTGCGCGACGTGCCCTGCAAGTTCAACTTGATCCCGTTCAATCCCTTCCCCGGGGCGCCGTTTGCGCGACCCGAAGAGGGACGGATTAGGCGCTTTGCCGCTATTTTGATGGAGGCGGGATTGGTGACGACGACGCGCAAGACGCGCGGTGACGACGTGGCTGCCGCCTGCGGTCAGCTCGCTGGCCAGGTGCGCGATCGGACCCGCCGTTCTCGGGGGGGCGAGCCGATCATTTTTCCTCAGAGGGCGTCGTGATGAAATCTTGGAGGCTTACTGTTGCCTTGTTTTGTTCCCTTGCATTGGTAGGGTGCGCGAATCAGGCGGTGCGGCCGGCAACGGGGATTTTTGAAACGAGCCATGACCGGCCGATGTTGGAACGTCAGCCGGATCGACCCAATGAGGTGAGGGCGAAGGCGCACATCGAGCTCGCTCTCGCCTACCTGGACATCGGACGGGTAGACGTAGCCCTGGACGAATTGCGCGCCGCTGCAGCCGAGGCGCCGGATTATCCTCCCCTTCATTACGCATGGGGCGTGACCAACCTGACGATCGGCGATCGCGTTCAGGCCGAGCGCGCTCTGACTCGAGCCTTGCAAGCCGCACCGCGAGACCCTGATTTCAACCTTGCTTATGGTTGGTTTCTTTGTACGGGTCCGCAACCTGCCAGTGGTCTGCCTTATCTCCAGCAGGTGGCGGCCAATCCCTATTACGGAAACAAGACGCGGGTCTACGCCAATCTTGCTTGGTGCCAGGAATTGGCGGGGGAGCGGGAGGCGGCTAGGGCGAGTCTGCAGGAGGCGATCCGTTTGGATCCGCGCAACACCCTGGTGCTCTACCAGGGGGCCCGTTTGGCACAACGCTGGGGTGAGTGGGATCGTGCCTCCGATTACTTGCAGCGCTTGATGAGGGAAGTCGATCCCGATCCGAGCCTGCTGTGGATGGCCATCAATGTCGAGCGCAAGCGCCGGGATGCCGCGGCATTCGAGCAGTATGCGCGACGTCTCAGAGCGGAATTCCCCGATAGCGCAGAGGCGGAACTCCTGAGACAGGGGGCTTGGGATCTGTGACGGAGGGAGCATTGATCGAGCCTCGTGAAGTTGGTGTGCTGCTGGCACGAGCGAGGATGGAGCAGGGGCGCAGCGTCGCCGAAATGGCGCAGCAATTGAAGTTGCTGCCGCGCCAGATCACGGCGCTCGAAGAGGGGCGTTTCGATGAATTGCCCGGTCCGGTTTTCGTTCGTGGCTTCGTGCGCAATTATGCACGTGCGCTCGGGTTGGATCCCGAGCCTTTGCTCGCTTCGCTGGAGGTCAAACCCAGTGCCGAGGCGGTGAAGCTCACGCCAGCGTCGAATGCCGAGGGGGAGATCCGGATACGGCGCTCTCGTCCGTGGCGAATCGTTCTTCGCTATGTATTGCCCCTGTTCGTTTTGCTTCTACTCGTCGCCGTCTATTTCGACTGGTTCCGGATGCCGTCTCCGACACGGCAGGAGACAGCGGTCTTGCTGCCGCCTGCCGTTGAAGCGCAGGATACGACTACGGATGTGCTGGGCAGCCATTCACGATCGGCGGTGGCTGAGCCATTTTCCTTGCCTGCCGTTTCGGCCGCTTCAGAGGATGATTCTTTAGACGAGACGACGCAAAGCGCTCCTGCATCCGATGTCGCCGGGCCAGAAAAGACTCGCGCTGAGGCGCCGCTGGTAGTCAGCCCAGAAAATCCTCCTGAACCTGAGCCTGTGTTGCGTTTCCGGGCCGAGGGGCGATCCTGGGTCGAGGTGCATGATGCCAGCGGAACGGTCGTGTTCTCCCGGATACTCGATGCGGGTCAGGAGGCTTCGCTGAACGGCACGCCGCCGTTTTCCCTGGTGATCGGGAATGCGGCGGCGGTTCGAGTGGAGTTTCGAGGCGAACCCATCGAGATCAAGGAAGTGAGCAAGAATGGGGTCGGCAGAATCAGGTTGCCATGACGAGGTTGAAATGAAGGCGAACGACGCGCTTCTGGAAGAAGTCATGGCCGAGCCCACCGTTGGTCCGCAGCAGCGCCGATCCACCCGGCAGGTGCGCGTGGGGAACGTGACGATCGGTTCGAACGCGCCCATCGTCGTGCAGTCCATGACCAATACCGCGACGAGCGAGGTCGAATCGACGGTGCGTCAGGTGTTGGCGCTCGCCCGGGCCGGTTCCGAGCTGGTGCGGCTCACGGTCAATGACGAGGCGGCCGCGCGCGCGGTGCCCGAGATTCGCGAACGCCTGTTGCGCGCCGGTTGCACCGTACCGCTGGTGGGCGACTTCCATTACAACGGCCACCAGCTGCTGCGCGAGTATCCGGCCTGCGCCGAGGCGCTGGACAAATGGCGCATCAACCCGGGCAACGTCGGACAGGGAGAGAAACGCGACCGGCGTTTCGCCGAGATCGTCGAACTCGCCTGCCGTTACGACAAACCCGTGCGCATCGGAGTGAATTGGGGCAGCCTCGACCCGGCCGTGCTCGCGCGCCTCATGGACGAGAATGCCCGGCGCGCCCAGCCCTGGTCGGCAGGGGCGGTGATGCGCGAGGCGCTCGTGACGTCCGCCCTCGAATCGGCAGCGCTCGCCGAGCGCTACGGCCTGCCGGCCGATCGCATCGTACTCTCGGCCAAGGTCTCGAGCGTGCAGGATCTCATCGCCGTCTATCGCGCGCTCGCGCAGCGCTGCGATTATCCGCTGCACCTGGGCCTTACCGAGGCGGGCATGGGCAGCAAGGGCATCGTCGCCTCGACCGCGGCGCTCGCCGTGCTGCTGCAAGAAGGGATCGGCGACACCATCCGCGTCTCCCTCACGCCTGCGCCGGGGGGTGATCGCACCGAAGAAGTGGTGGTGGCGCAGCAGATCCTGCAGACCATGGGGCTGCGGGCGTTCACGCCGATGGTGACGGCCTGCCCGGGATGCGGGCGTACGACTTCCTCTTTTTTTCAGGAGTTGGCCGAATCGACCCAGAACTACGTGCGCGCGCGCATGCCCGAGTGGTGCGAACGCTATGACGGGGTGGAGCAGCTGACGCTGGCCGTGATGGGCTGCGTCGTCAATGGTCCGGGTGAATCCAAGCATGCCCACATCGGCATCTCTCTGCCGGGCACGGGCGAGGC
>JAQUGB010000089.1 GCA_028684345.1 Tepidiphilus sp.
GCGCGGGCACCAAGGTCTTGTGGCCGGCGGCGAGCGTCGACACGCCCACGGCGTGCACGTCGTTCTCCACCGCATGGCGCGCCGCCTCTTCGGGCGTCTGGAACATGGGTCCGATGTCGATGTCGAACCCCAGGTCGGCGAAGGCGGAGGCGACCACCTTGGCGCCGCGGTCGTGCCCGTCCTGGCCGAGCTTGGCGATCATGATGCGCGGGCGACGCCCTTCTTCCTCGATGAAACGCTCGATCTCGTCCTTGAGCATACGCCACTCCTCGCGCCCCTCCACGACCGCGCCGTAGACACCGGTCACCGTCTGCGGGTTGGCCTGATAGCGGCCCCAGACTTTCTCCAGGGCATCGGACACTTCTCCCACGGTGGCGCGGGCGCGCACCGCCTCGATCGCGAGTGCGAGCAGATTCCCCTCGCCGGTCTGGGCACAGCGGGTGAGCGCCTCCAGCGCCTGCTGCACGCGCACGGGGTCACGCTCGGCGCGCAGCTTCTTCAGCCGTTCGATCTGCTTCTCGCGTACGGCGCGGTTGTCGATCTCCAGCACCTCGATGGGGTGATCTTCCTTCTCCAGACGGTACTTGTTCACGCCCACGATCACGTCGAGCCCGGCGTCGATGCGCGCCTGTTTCTCGGCGGCGCACTCCTCGATCTTCAGCTTCGCCCAGCCGGATTCGACCGCCTTGGTCATACCGCCCATCGCCTCGACTTCCTCGATGAGGGACCAGGCCTTGTCGATCATCTCCTGCGTGAGCGTCTCCATCATGTAGGAGCCGGCCCAGGGGTCGATGACGTTGGTGATGTGCGTCTCTTCCTGCAAGATGAGCTGCGTGTTGCGGGCGATGCGGGCCGAGAACTCGGTGGGCAGCGCGATCGCCTCGTCGAGCGCGTTGGTGTGCAGCGACTGCGTGCCGCCGAAGACCGCGGCCATGGCCTCGATCGTGGTGCGGATGACGTTGTTGTAGGGATCCTGGGCGGTGAGCGACCAGCCGGAGGTCTGGCAGTGGGTGCGCAGCATCATCGAGCGCGGGTTCTTGGCGCCGAACTCCTTCATGATGCGCCACCACAGGTAGCGCGCCGCGCGCAGCTTGGCAATCTCGAGGTAGAAGTTCATGCCGATGGCAAAGAAAAACGACAGCCGCCCGGCGAACTTGTCGATGTCCAGGCCCCGTTTCATGGCGGTGCGCACGTATTCCATCCCGTCGGCCAGCGTGAAGGCGAGCTCGAGCGCCTGCGTGGCCCCCGCCTCCTGGATGTGGTAGCCCGAGATCGAGATGGAGTTGAACTTGGGCATGTGCTCGGCCGTGTAGGCGATGATGTCGGCGACGATGCGCATCGACGGCTCGGGCGGGTAGATGTAGGTGTTGCGCACCATGAATTCTTTGAGGATGTCGTTCTGGATCGTGCCCGAGAGCTGATCCTGCCGCACCCCCTGCTCCTCGGCGGCCACGACGTAGCCGGCGAGCACCGGCAGCACCGCTCCGTTCATGGTCATCGACACCGAGACCTTGTCGAGCGGGATGCCGTCGAAGAGGATCTTCATGTCCTCGACCGAGTCGATCGCCACGCCCGCCTTGCCGACGTCGCCGATCACCCGCGGATTGTCGGAATCGTAGCCGCGGTGCGTGGCCAGATCGAAGGCCACCGAAATGCCCTGCCCGCCGCCGGCGAGCGTCTTCTTGTAGAAGGCATTCGATTCCTCGGCGGTGGAAAAGCCCGCGTACTGGCGGATGGTCCAGGGTTTGACCGTGTACATCGTCGGCTGCGGCCCGCGGATGAACGGCTCGAACCCGGGCAGCGTGTCGGCGTGCGGCAGACGGTCGAGGTCGGCACGCACGTAGAGGGGATGAACGACGATGCCCTCGGGGGTGTGCCAGTCGAGCCGGCCCAGGTCGCCGTCGGGCGCCTGCTTGGCCGCGGCTTTTTTCCAGGCTTCGAGATCGGGTTTGGGGTAGCTAGGCGTGGATTTGGACATGAAACGACCCTCGACGAGGATGATGGCTGCGCCTTCGCGCCCGCGAGGCGGCGAGCTTCGGCTGAGGAGACAAAAAACGAAAACAGAAAATATAATATGTAATCCATAATTATGGAAGCCCCTTGGACCCCTCGCCGATGACTCCACAACGCATCGCGCCCCAAGCGCTCTACCAGGAAGTGGCCGAGAGGCTGCGCCAGCGCATTTTCGCGCACGAATTACCGCCGGGACAGCCGATCGACGAGCTGCGCCTGGCGGCCGAATACGGCATTTCGCGCACCCCCTTGCGCGAGGCCCTGAAAGTGCTCGCCGCCGAAGGGCTGGTGACCCTGGTGCCGCGGCGCGGCGCTTTCGTCAGTCAGATCTCCGCCTCGGAGCTGGATGCGATCTTCGACGTGCTCGCGGTGCTCGAGGGGCACGCCGCGCGCCGCGCCGCCGAACGGCTGGACGAAGAAGCCGCCAAACGGCTGCGACGACTGCACCAGCGCCTGGAAGAAACGGCGCGCGCTGCGGCGATCGACGCCTTCTTCGAGGCGAATCAAGCGTTCCACGCCGAAGTCTTGCGGCTCGCGAACAACCCTTTCCTTTCGAGCACGATCCAGGATCTGCGCCAAAAGATACGGCTGAGCCGTCACCATTCGCTCTACGACGAGGGCCGGCTGGAGCGCAGCCTGCAGGAGCACCGCGAGCTGCTCGCCGCCCTGCTCGAGGGCGAGGCCGAAGCGGCCGAACGGTGCATGCGCGAACATCTGCGCTCCGGACGCGAGGCAATCGCCCACCTGCGCCGCGATGCCACCCCCACCCTAGATACTGAAGAATCCTCATGAGCGGAACCCTGCACACGACCCCACACCCCGAATCGGCCTGCCTGGTCGTCACCCTCGAGAATCCGGGAAAACGCAATGCGCTCGATGCCGCCCTGTGGCAGACGCTGGGCGATCTCTTTCTCGAACTCACCGCCGAAAATCTTCCCTGGCGCAGCGTGATCCTCACGGGTGCAGGCAACGCCTTCGCCGCCGGGGGCGATCTGGAAGAATTCCCCCGCGTGCGCGCCGACCTCGCCTCGGCGCTCGACTACCACGAAGGCAAAGTCGGACGGGCGCTGCGCGCGATCGCCGAGTGCCCGCTGCCGGTGATCGCGGCGATCGAGGGCCCCTGTATCGGCGGCGGGCTGGAGATCGCCGCGCTATGCGATCTGCGCGTGGCCGGACACGGCGCCCGCTTCGGCGCCCCCATCGCCCGGCTCGGCTTCTGGATGTACCCCGGCGAACTCGCCCTGCTGCACGAGCGTCTGCCGGAAGGACTGCTCGCGCAGATGTTGCTCGAGGGCGCGGTGCTCGATGCCGAGCGCCTGTGGCGGCTCGGCGTGCTGCATCACTGCGTCGAGGACGGTCGGGCGCTCGAAGAGGCGCTGGCCGTGGCGCGACGCATCGCCACCGGAGCACCGCGCGTGGCGCGAATGCACAAATACTGGCTGCGCCGCCTACGACGGTGCACGCCGCTGTCCGAGGAAGAAAAACGCGCCGGGCTGGCCTTCCTCGACGATCCCGACTATCGCGAAGGGCTCAGCGCCTTCCTGGAGAAACGGCCACCGTGTTTCGGACGCCACGCTCAGGGCGAAGAGGTATGAATTTTCGGTGGGCATTGATTGCGTTCGCATCCGCTTCACGCTAAGATCATGGAATCGCCCTTGTCATCCCCAGGAGATAGCATCATGCGCTTCGCTCCCCTGCCCATCGCCGCCGCGCTGGGTGCCGTCCTGCTCGGCGGCTGCACCAACCCCGGCGCACCGCTTCCCACCGATTTCGCCCAAGAACCGCAGCAAAAAATCCAGGCACTACGGCAGTGGCAAACGGTGGCCACGAGCCTGGCCGAGCGGCTGAGCGTCATGATGATCCGCGACAATAGCTGTACGCCGCAAGCCACGCTGTGCGATGTCATCTACGTGCACCCGGCCGCCAATGCGTCCACGTTCGACGCCGCCTTCCGCGAAGCCTTCGTGAGCCATCTCGTCGGCCGCGGCTGGAACGCCGCCCAGCAAGGGCCGGCCGACATCGAGATCGACCTCGACAGCCGCTACGCGAAGCTCTCCACCGCTCCCGAGGTCGAAGTGATGGTCACGGCATCGGCGCGGCGCGGTGACCGCTATCTCGCCCGCATCTCCGACGTCTATTACATCACCAGCCCCGAGCTCTACGCCAAGCTGGCCTCCAACCCCACGTACGACCCCACCTGGCTGACGGTGCAAGGAGACTGACCATGCGGCATTCGCTCTCGATCCTCATGCTCTCCGGCGCCCTCGCCCTGTCGGCCTGCGCCACCGAGACCCTTCCCCCTCCGCCCAAGGCCGATCCCGCCGCGGTCATCAACAAAGCCTACGAGACGGCCGACGCCCTGATCGGCCAACTGCCGCCCGATCTGCGCGCAGGGCCCGTCCTCTTCGCCACCTTCGTCGACGTCGACGCGCTCGATCGCTCTACCACCTTGGGGCGCACGCTCACCGAGCAAGTCGCCAACCGCTTCGTGCAGCGCGGCTTCGTCGTCACCGAGCTCAAACTGCGCACGGCCGTCTTCGTCAAGCGCGACACGGGCGAGCTCATGCTCGCGCGCGAAGTCGACCAGATCGCCCGCGAACACGACGCCCGCCTCGTCGTGGTCGGCACCTATGCGCCGGCCAAGGAAGCCGTCTACCTGAGCGTCAAGGCGATCAATCCGGGCACGGGTCAGGTGCTCGCGGCTCAGGACACCATCGTCCCCATGGACAGCAACGTGAAAAGCCTGTTGCGCTGAGTTCGAGCGGACGAAGAAACGCCGCCCGAAGGGCGGCGTTTTCACATCAACGTCAGGACACGCCCAGCATCCTCCGCCAGTCGCAGTGCGCTTCGATCGCCGCGGCCAAGCGTTCGATCGCCGCTTCGCGCCGTTGCACCGCATCCTCGGTGGAGAGCGCCGCCCCGGCCCAGTGCGCGAGCGCGGCGAAGGCGGGGGCCGAGTCGAAGAGTCCGTGCCAGTAAGTGCCGAGGATCTGCCCGTCTTCCGCGAGCGCCCCGTCGGGCACGCCGTCCTCGCCGATCACGGCAGGATGCGCGAGCGCCGGCCCTTCGCTCACGCCGAGGTGAATCTCGTAGCCTTCGACCTCCGCGCCGCCCAGTGCGGCAGCAAGCCGCCCGCGACAGCGGCGCAGCACCTTCCGGGAATCGAGCCGCGTGCGCAAGGAGAGCAACCCCAGGCCGGACCGGCCGCCCGGCGCACCTTCCAGCCCCAGGGGGTCGTCGAGCCACTCGCCCAGCATCTGGAATCCTCCGCACAGGCCGACGAGTTTGCCGCCGTAGCGCAGATGCCGGCGTAGCAGCGCCGCGCCGCCTTGGGATTCGAACCAAGCGAGATCCGCCTGTACCGCCTTGGAACCCGGCAACACGACGAGGTCCGCGCCCGGCCAGTGACCGCCGTGCCACCAGTGGAAGTCGACCTCGGGGTGCAGGCGCCAGGCGTCGAGGTCGGTGTGATTGCTCACGCGCGGCCAAGCGATCGCCGTCACCCGCAGCCGCGCGCCTTCGGCGCGCTCCACCGGCGCGAGGCCGTCCTCCGCCTCCAACGCGAGCTTACCCAGATGCGGCAGCACGCCGAAAACCGGTTTGCCGGTACGCTCCTCCAGCCAGCGCAGCCCCGGGGTGAGGAGCGAGAGATCGCCGCGGAAGCGGTTGATGACGAAGCCGCGCACGCGCGAGCGTTCGCTCGGCGAGAGGCATTCGAGCGTACCGACGATCTGAGCGAACACGCCGCCGCGATCGATGTCGGCCACCAGCGCCACCGGAATGTCGACCGCCTCGGCAAAACCCATGTTGGCGATGTCGCGCGCACGCAGATTCACTTCGGCCGGGCTGCCCGCGCCCTCGACGAGAATCCACTCGAATTCCTCCTGCAGACGCGCCCAGGATTCGAGCACCGCTTGCAACGCCACCGGCTTGTAGGCGTGATACTCCCGCGCCGAGAGGGTATGCACCGCCCGCCCGTGGATCACGACCTGGGCGCCGATATCCGTGGTGGGCTTGAGCAAGACCGGGTTGAAATCCACCCGCGGCTCGAGCCCGGCGGCAAAGGCCTGCAGCGCCTGGGCGCGGCCGATCTCGCCGCCGTCGGCGGTGACCGCGGCGTTGTTGGCCATGTTCTGCGGTTTGAACGGCGCCACGCGCATCCCGGCGCGCGCGAGCAGGCGGCACAGCCCCGCCACCAGCGTGCTCTTGCCGGCATCGGACGTGGTTCCCTGGATCATCAACGCGTGCGCCATGCTCGCCTCCGCGACAGGAAAGCGCCCGATTATAATGGGCGACTTCGTCCGATCTCTGCCCGGCTCCCCTTCCATGTCCGTCCTTTTGGCCACCGTGCTCGCGCTCGCGCTCGATCGGTTGCTCGGCGAGCCGCCGCGATGGCACCCGCTCGTCGGCTTCGGCCGCTGGGCTGCCGCGCTCGAAACCTTCGTGCGCCGGCGCATCGGCGAGGGCGTGGGCGCGGGAATGCTCGCCTGGGCGCTGGCGGTCTTGCCCTGGGTGGGACTCGTCGCCGCTTTGGGACGGGTGCATCCCTTCGTCGAGGACGCGCTCGAAGTCGGCTGCCTCGCGCTCGCCGTGGGGGCGCGCAGCCTGCGCGAGCACCTCGAACCGGTGCGGGACGCGCTCGCCGCCGGAGATCTGCCCAGGGCCCGGGCGCGGGTGGCCTTCCTCGTGAGCCGGGACACGGCAGCGATGACGGGCGAAGACGTGGCGCGCGCCGCCACGGAATCGGCACTGGAAAACGGCCACGACGCCGTGCTCGCCCCGCTGGTGTGGTTCGCGCTGCTCGGCGCGCCCGGCGTGGTGCTGCATCGCTTGGCCAACACGCTCGATGCCATGTGGGGCTATCGCACGCCGCGCTACGAGCGCTTCGGCAAGTGCGCCGCCCGCATCGACGACGCGCTCGGCTGGCCGAGCGCGCGGATCACGGCGCTCCTCTATGCACTGGGCGGACGCACGGGGACGGCGCTGCGCGCCTGGCGCCGACAGGCCCCGCGATGGGACAGCCCCAACGCCGGCCCGGTGATGGCGAGCGGCGCCGGCGCGTTGGGCGTCAC
>JAQUGB010000090.1:0-1848 GCA_028684345.1 Tepidiphilus sp.
AGCGCGAGCGCACGGGCATCGCGACGCTCAAGGTCGAATACAACAAGGTGCACGGTTTCTACATCGAAGTGAGCAAGACGCATGCCGACAAGGTGCCGGCCGACTACCGTCGGCGCCAGACGATGAAAAACGCCGAGCGTTTCATCACCCCCGAGCTCAAGGCCTTCGAGGATCGGGCGCTGTCGGCGGCCGAACGGGCGCTCGCGCGGGAGCGTTTTCTCTATGAAGAGTTGGTGCGTCAGCTACTTGCCTGGGTGGCGGCGCTCCAGGAGGCTGGGCGCGCTGCCGCCGAGCTCGACGGGCTCGCTTCGCTCGCGCAAGCCGCCGAACGTTACGGCTACGTCGCACCGGAATTTACCGACACGCCGGGGCTCGCGATCGACGGTGGGCGACATCCCGTGGTCGAGCGTCAGGTGGAAACCTTCGTGGCCAACGACGTACGGCTCGACGGCGCGGCTCGGCGGCTGCTGGTGATCACCGGCCCCAACATGGGCGGCAAATCCACCTTCATGCGCCAGACGGCGCTGATCGCCCTGCTCGCCTACGTCGGCGCCTGGGTGCCGGCACGGCGCGCCGTCATCGGGCCGCTCGATGCGATCTACACCCGCATCGGCGCAAGCGACGATCTCGCCTCCGGCCGCTCCACCTTCATGGTGGAGATGACGGAAGCGGCCTACATCGTGCACCACGCCAGCGAACGCAGCCTCGTGCTGATGGACGAAATCGGCCGGGGCACTTCGACCTTCGACGGCATGGCGCTCGCCTGGGCGATCGCGCGCCAGCTGCACGGCAAGAACCGCGCCCTTACCCTCTTCTCGACGCACTATTTCGAGCTCACGCGCCTGGCCGAAGAGCTGGAAGCCTGCGCCAACGTGCACGTGGAAGCGGTGGAGCACGAGGGGCGGGTGGTTTTCCTCCACTCGGTGCGCGAGGGGCCGGCGAGTCGCAGCTACGGCATCCACGTGGCCGCGCTCGCGGGCATGCCGCGCGCCGTGCTCACCCAGGCCCGCCGAGAACTGGCGCGCCTGGAAGCCCGCGCCCTGGAGGAGACCCGCCAGCCACAGCTCTTCGCCTGCGAACCGGATGACGACCTGGCGCCCGAACCCGAGCCTCAGCGTGTGGAAGTGCTGCCGGCCTGGCTCGAACCGCTCGCCGACGTCGATCCGCGGGACCTCACCCTGCGCGAGGCGATCGAGTGGTTCGAGCGCCTGCGCTCGGCCCTGCGCTCGGCCGAAAACGAAGCGCCCCGCCTTACTCGGTGAGCGTGCGCCACAGCGTCTTGCCGCCGCTCGCCTTGTCGATCTCGGCGAGCACCGCTTCGTGGGCGATGAGTTCTTCCTCGCTCGCCCGAAGCACCCTCAGCGCCGGCCGAGAGGCGCCGTCACGCCGGGCGCCGCGCCGGGCCCCCTCCGCGGGCGTTGCATCCAGCATCAGGGTCTCCTGCCCGCGGGTCATCGCCAGATAGACTTCGGCGAGCAGTTCCGCGTCGAGCAGCGCGCCGTGCAGGGTGCGGTGGCGGTTGTCGATGCCGTAGCGCTCGCACAGCGCGTCGAGCGACGCCTTTTTGCCCGGGGCGATCGTCTTGGCGAGCTTGAGGGTGTCGATCACGCCGGAGACCACCGTCTCGATCGGGTCCCGCCCCAGTCGGGCGAGTTCGGCGTTGAGGAACCCCAGGTCGAAGGCCGCGTTGTGGATGATGAGTTCGGCGCCGCGCACGTAGTCGAGGAATTCGTCCACGATGTCGGCGAAGCGCGGCTGGTCGGCGAGCATCTCGTCGGTGATGCCGTGCACCTCCACCGCCCCGGCGTCGATCGGGCGCTCGGGATTGAGGTAACGGTGGAAGCGGTT
>JAQUGB010000090.1:1948-7011 GCA_028684345.1 Tepidiphilus sp.
CCGCCCCACAGCTCCTTGCAGTGATCGTTCCAGCGCAGTACCGCCCCCCAGCCGCCGGGGCCGGGATTGCCGGAACAGGCCCCGTCGGTGTGAATCTCCACTTTGCTCCGTTCGCTCACGATCCTCTTTCCATTCGGGCGCGCTCGGCGATCGCCGCGAGCCGCTCGGCGCGCTGTTTCTTGCGTTTCTGCCAGTCCGGCTGGATGAGCCGCATGCCGGGCACGCGCTTGACCGCATCGAGCACGTAGACGCCTCCGAGCAGCGGCCACCACCGGTCTCCCGCTGCCTCGAACGCGCGGCGCGCACGAGGCAGCCGCTCGCCGGGCGGAGCGTAGAGGCCGAAGCGCCCCCCGCGGGGCTCGAAACCGAGCACGAGCAGCCGGTCCTTGAGGCGCGGCACGGTCATGCTGCCCGGCAAGTGCGGCCAGCGCTCGCGCCGCGAAAGCAGCCGCCAAGGATACCAAGGGTTGAAGCCGAAGAACAGCGCATGCCCCTCCGGCACGAGCACGCGCTCGATCTCGCGCAGCAGGGCGTGCGGATCGGCGCTGCGATCAAGGGCGAAAGGGACCACGACCAGGTCGAGGGCGTTGGATTCGAACGGCAGCTCGTCCCAGGCGGCGCGCACCTCGCCGCCTTCGGGATCGCAGCGCCAGCGCCACGGGATACGGCTGTAGGCGAGCAGATCGCGCTGCGGCAGGCCGAGCTGGATGGCGTAGAATCCGAAGACGTCGGTGACGAAGCGGCCGACGACTTCCTCGCACCACGCCCAGACCCGTGCGCCGCCCGGTGTATCCAGCCAGGCGGGAAAAGCCGGTTCTCGCATTTCAGGAGAAGTCATGACCCAAACGTTCCTCGAGCCCATCGCCGCTTTGAGCGACAACTATATCTGGATGTTGCACGACGGTCGACACGCCTTGGTGGTCGACCCGAGCGAAGCCAACCCGGTGCGCGCCGCGCTCGCCGCCCGCGGCCTGAGCTTAGCCGCCATCCTCGTCACGCATCACCACGCCGACCACACCGGCGGCGTGCCGGCACTGCGCGCCGACTACGACGTTCCCGTGTACGGACCCGCCGCCGAGGACATCGCCTGCCTCACCCAGAGGCTGCGCGAGGGCGAGGCGGTGGAAATTCCTGAGCTTGGCCTGAAGCTCGACACCTGGGAGATCCCCGGCCACACCCGCGGACACCTCGCCTATGTCGGCACGGACTTCGTCTTTTGTGGCGACACGCTCTTCTGCGCCGGCTGCGGCCGCCTCTTCGAAGGGACTCCGGCGCAGATGTACGCCTCGCTGCAGCGCCTCGCCGCGCTCCCCGAGTCGACTCGCGTGTGCTGCGCCCATGAATATACGCTGGCCAACCTGCGTTTTGCCGCCGCGGTCGAGCCGGACAACGCCGAGCGCATCGCGCACCAAGGCCGCTGCGAAGCAAAGCGCGCCGCCGGCGAGCCGACGCTGCCGAGCACCATCGGCATCGAACGCGCGATCAACCCTTTCCTCAGGGTGCATACGCCGACGGTGGCCGCGGCGATTGCGCGGCATGACGGGCATTGCCCCGACGATCCGGTGGAGCGCTTCCGCCTGCTGCGCCAATGGAAGGACGGCTTTCGCGGTTGAGCTCAGTTCAGAAAGAAGCACAGGGAGACGAGGGCGAAGCAGGGGGCATGGTATCCGCATCACAGACGACGACCCGGTTCCTGCCCGCCTTTTTCGCCTGATAGAGGGCCGCGTCGGCGAAGTCGATGAGGCGGTTTGCCGGCATGGCAGGCAGGGCGGCCGGATGCGCCACGGCCCCGCCCACCGAGATCGTCACGTGTTCCGCCATACCCTGGGCTGGATGGGGAATGCGCAATTTCTCCACGTTCTCACGGATACGCTCGGCGATGTGGCGCGTACCGGCGAGGTCGGTGTTGGGCAGCACCACGGCGAATTCTTCGCCGCCATAGCGTGCGGCCATGTCGCCGGGACGCTGCAGGGAGCCGGCGATGGTGGCGGCGACGATCTTCAAGGTGTCGTCGCCGGCCAGATGCCCCAGGCTGTCGTTGAACGCCTTGAAATGATCGACGTCGATCATCAAGAGCCCGAGCGGACGCTCTTCACGCCGGCAACGGGCCCACTCGCGCGCGAGCTTGTCGTCGAACCCGCGGCGGTTGGCGATGCCGGTGAGACCGTCGAGGTTGGTGAGCCGGCGCAGTTTCTGGTTGGCTTCGTCGAGCCGTCGGGTGAGCAGGAGGAGATTCTGCTGGGCGTGCGCCAGGCGCAGCATCGCCCGCAACTTGGCCGCCAGCACCACGAAGGAGACCGGTTTGGCGAGATAGTCGTCGCCGCCTGCTTCGATTCCCGCTTCGATTGCCCCGTCGTCGCTGCGCGCGGTAAGGAAGATGATGGGGGTCCACTCGCCCGGGCGCTCGGACTGGCGGATGCGCCGGGCCACCTCGATGCCGTCGATGCCGGGCAGGATCACGTCGAGCAGCACGACATCGGGATTTTCCCGGAAGAAGCGCTCCAGCCCCTCCTCGCCGTCGTGCGCCACCAAGGGGGTACAGCCCATTTTTTCGAGATGGCGCGCGAGCACCGCGGCGCTGGTGACCGTATCCTCGATCACCAGCACCTTGCGCTCACCGCGGAAGAACTTGCCGGAGCCCGCCTCAGTGGGCGTGCCCGCCGGCCCCGTGAGGGTGTCCATGGGCGATCTCTTCGGGCGTGGCGGGACGCACGTCGGCGACTTCGAGGTCGAACACCAGCGCCATGCCCGCGAGCGGATGGTTGCCGTCGACCACCACCTTGCCTTCGGCGATGTCGGTGATGCGATAGAGGATGTCGTCCTCGCCGTCCTCACCCACGCGCTCGAAGGCCATGCCGACCTCGATGTTCTCGGGGAAGAGACTGATATCCTCGACGAAGACGAGCTCTTCGTCGTACTCGCCGAACGCTTCTTCCGGCTGCAGCTTCAGGCGCAGCGTGTCGCCCACGCTCTTGCCCTGCAGCGACTCCTCGATCTTGGGGAAGATCCCGTCGTAGCCGCCGTGCAGATAGACCAGGGGTTCCTTGCCGTCGTCGATCAATTCGCCATCGCTGTCGCGCACCGTGTAGCGCAGCGTGACCACCGTGTTTTTTGCCACTTCCATGGAACGAACTCCGTACAATCAAAGTAAGATGGCACCGCCCGAGGACACCCCCGTCCGATGCCGAGCCATTGTAGCAGCATGACCGCCGGCACGGCAGGAGGTTCCTAAAGTTTTTGTCGCGGCGGCCGTTATCTCACGAAACCCATCGAGCAGAGAGCCCGACCATGCGGATCAACGAACCCGTGACGCAGCAAGAATACCCCGTGCGCGACGACGTGGTGATCGTCTCCCACACCGACAAAAAAGGCGTCATAAAATATGTGAATGACGACTTTTGCGAATACGCCGGGATGACGCGCGAGGAGCTCATCGGCCAGCCGCACAACGTCATCCGCCACCCCGACATGCCGCCCGAGGTGTTCCGCGATCTGTGGCACACCATCCAGAGCGGTCACCCCTGGCAAGGGGTCGTCAAGAACCGGCGCAAGAACGGCGACCATTACTGGATCAAGGCCACGGTGGCGCCGCTGCCCGACGGCTCCGGCTACATGAGCACCCGGCTCAAAGCCGCACCGGAGGAAATCGCCGCCGCCCACGCACTCTATGCCCGCATGCGTTCCGACCCCTCGCTACGGCTCGAGCGCGGCAAACCGCGTCCCTCGGCGCCGGTGCGATTCCTGCGCCGCATCACCCTCAAAGCCCGCCTCTGGACTACGGTGATCGTGGCGATGCTGCTCTTCATCGGCATGGGCTTTACCGCCGTGCGCATGCTGCAAAGCGAGATCGGCACGATGGGCTCCATCTACCAGGATCGGGTGCTGCCGCTTGCCGACCTCGCCACGGTGAAACACCTCATCGAACGCAAGGGGTCGATGCTCTACCGCGCGTTCGGCGAGGCGGCCACGCTCTACGGCACCGGCGAGTATTACCGCGAAGAGTGGCAGGAGATGGACCGGGCGGCAGCCGAGATCGACCGGCGCATCGCCTCCTATTTGGAGAGCAGCGTCGACGCTCGGGAACGCGCCTTGTTCGAGCAGTTTGAGCGCACCCGCAAGGCCTACCATGAACTGCTGATGGCGGCTCGCACCGCGCTCGAGCGCAGCCCCGATCGGGAGACCGCCCTGGCGATCGCCGGAGGTTTTTTGACCGCGATGGAAGAGCGGGGCAAGCTCGTCCATACGAACCTGGACGAGCTCATCGCCTTCCAGCGGACCGAGACCGATCGCGGACTGCAAAAAGCCGTCGGCGAAGCCAGGATCGCCGAATACGCTCTGTTCGGCTTGGGCGCGGTCGGTTTCGTCTTGCTCGCCGTGCTGGCCGCCTGGGCGGGGCGGCGCATCGAACGCGGCATGGCGAGCATACTCACCATGGCCCGCTCCATCGCCCGGCTCGACCTGCGCACCGACGTCGACGATCTGCAGCGCGACGAGATCGGGGATCTGCTCGATGCGCTCAAGATCATGCGGGCGCGTTTCTATGAAGTGGTGATCACCTTGAGCCAGGTGGGGCACAAGCTCAAGGACGCGGTACAGGACGAGACGCAGCGCGCGCTGCAGACGTCGGACGCCGCCTCGCAACAGGCAGAGGCGGCGCAGCGCATGGCGAGCAGCATCGAGGAGCTCTCCACGAGCATGGATGAGGTGGCTGCCAACGCCGAACGCTCGGCTCAACAAGTGGCCGAGGGGGTCGCCCTCAATCGCGCGGCCGCCGCCCGGGTCCGGGCGAGCGCCGAGAAGACCGAACGGCTCGCCGACGAACTGGGCACCGTCGCGAACGAGGTGCAATCGCTCACCGAAGCCATGCACTCGGTACGCTCGGTGGTCGAGGTGATCCGTGAAATTGCCGAGCAGACGAATCTGCTCGCCTTGAATGCCGCGATCGAGGCGGCACGCGCCGGGGAGCAGGGCCGCGGCTTCGCCGTGGTAGCCGACGAAGTACGGAAACTGGCCGAGCGCACGGCCAAATCCACGGTCGAGATCGGCGAGATGATCGGCCAGGT
>JAQUGB010000091.1 GCA_028684345.1 Tepidiphilus sp.
AAGGCGGCACCAGCGTGCGCACTTCGCGCTCGACGGTGGGTACGCTCACCGAGATCGCCGATCTCGCCAAATGGCTCTATGCGCGCGCCGCGCGCCTCTTCTGTCCCGGCTGCGGCGAAGAGATCGTGCCGCACACGCCGGAGACGGTGGCTACAGACCTGCGGCGGCGTTTTGCCCCGGCCGCGCGGCTCGCCGTGCTCTTCCCCTTGCCGGTGCCCGAACGCCTGCCCGCCGAGACGGTACGCGCCGGGCTCGCGGCCCAAGGCTACGCGCGCGTCGTCGCCCGCACGCCCGCCGGGGACGGACGCTGGTGGTGGTGGGTGGTGCAGGATCGATTTCGCCTCGACTCGGTCGAGGAACGGCGGCTCGCCGAGGCGCTGGAAGCGGCTTTCGCCCAGGGACAGGGGCGTCTGGCGGTGGCCGACTGGGACGAACTGCGAAATCGGCTGGGTGAGCCGGCGGAGACGGGTGAGCCCCCTTTTTGCGAGCGGATTCCCGCACGGGAATACCGCCGCGAGCGCTACTGCGGGGCTTGCGATCGGACTTTTTCCGATCCCTCGCCGGGCCTCTTCTCCTTCAATTCACCGGTGGGTGCCTGCCCGACCTGCCGCGGCTTCGGACGGGTGATCGGCATCGATTGGGACAAGGTGATCCCGGACCCGTCGCTTTCCCTGCGCCGAGGGGCGATCCGGCCCTGGCAGGGAGGATTCTCGGCGCAATGCCAGCAGGAACTGGAGATGCTCGCTCCGGCCGCCGGCGTGCGCCTGGACGTGCCCTGGCGCGAATTGAGCGAGGCGGAGCGGCGCTGGGTGCTCGAAGGCGATCCCGACTGGGTCGATTGGGAAACGAGCTGGCCGCGGCATTGGTACGGCGTGCGCCGCTACTTCGAGTGGCTCGAATCCAAGGCCTACAAGATGCACGTGCGGGTGCTGTTGTCGCGCTACCGCAGCTACACCGTCTGCCCCGACTGCCACGGCGCACGCCTCAAGCCGGAGGCGCTCGCCTGGCGTTTGACCGCCGCCGACGAGACGCCGTCACCCGGACGCCTTCCTGGTCACGACCTGCCCGAGCTCTTCGCCCTGCCGGTCGAGGAGGCGGCCGCCTTCGTGCGCCGCTGCGCGGCCGGTATTCAAGGCAAGACCCTGCGGCAGGTGTTCGAGGAAATCGAGACCCGCCTGAGCTATCTGTGCGAAGTGGGCCTGGGTTACCTCACCCTCGATCGCGCCTCGCGTACCCTCTCGGGTGGGGAATTGCAGCGCATCCATTTGACGACGGCGCTCGGCACCTCGCTGGTGGAGACGCTCTTCGTGCTGGAAGAGCCGACCGCCGGACTGCACGCCCGCGATGTGGCGCGGCTCATCGGGGCGATCCGCCGGCTGGTGGATCTGGGCAACACGGTGGTAGTGATCGAGCACGATCCGCAGGTAATCGCCGCGGCCGATTGGGTGATCGACCTCGGGCCGGGCGCCGGGGCCGAGGGGGGGCGCCTGGTGGCTGAAGGATCCCCTGCCGCCGTCGCCGCGCATCCGGCCTCTCTCACTGGCGCCTACCTCGGCGGTCGCTTGCGGGTGCAGGCGGAGCGCGCTCCGCGCGAGGTGGGCGAAAGTCCTTGGCTGCGACTCTACGGGGCGCGCGAGCACAACCTGAAAAGCATCGACCTGGCGCTGCCCCTCTCGGGGTTGACGGTGATCGCCGGGGTGTCCGGTTCGGGCAAATCCACCTTGGTCGAAAACGTGCTCGTACCGGCGCTCGCCCGGGCGCTCGGGCGCGAGGCTGAGGCCCCGGGACCGTATGATGCGCTCGAAGGAGCGCAGGCGCTTGCCGATCTCGTCTGGGTCGACCAGACGCCGCTCGCCAAGAGCGCGCGCTCCATGCCGGTGACGGTGACCGGTGCCTGGGACGAGCTGCGCCGCGCCTTCGCCGCCCAGCCCGAAGCCGCCGCCCACGGCTTCACTGCCGGCAGCTTCAGCTTCAACGCGGGCGAGGGGCGTTGTCCCGCCTGCGGCGGTTCGGGGTTCGAACACGTCGAGATGCAGTTCCTTGCCGACGTCTATCTGCGCTGCCCGGTGTGCGACGGCCGGCGCTTCCGGGACGAGGTCTTGCGCGTGCGGCTCGCCGGCAAGAACGCCGCCGAATGGCTGGAACTCACGGTGGACGAGGCTCTGGCGCTCCTCGCCCGTCTGCCTCAGGGTAAGGCGGCCGCGGCGCGCCTGCAGCCGCTCGTGGCGCTCGGGCTCGGCTATCTTCGGCTGGGGCAACCCACGCCGACGCTCTCCGGCGGCGAAGCCCAGCGCCTCAAGCTCGCCGCGCGGCTCGCCGAACGCCGCCGCGGCGCCGGCAAGTCCCTCTACGTGTTCGACGAACCCACCACGGGATTGCACCAGCACGAGGTGGCGCGCCTGCTGCGCGTGCTCGAGGATCTGGCTGAACAGGGCGAGGCGGTGGTGGTGGTCGAACATCACCTCGACGTGATCGCCGCCGCCGACTGGGTGATCGAACTAGGCCCCGAAGGAGGGGAAAAAGGCGGTCGCATCGTTTTCGAAGGTCCTCCGGACACGCTCGCCGCGGCCGATACCGCCACCAGCCGGGCCCTGCGTGAGCGCACCTTCGTCTTCGCCAAGCCGGCCCTTCCCCTCGCCGCCGAGCCGGCTTCCCTCTACGGCCTTGCGCCGCAGCGCGCCATCGAGATCCTCGATGCGCACGAACACAACCTCAAGCACCTCGACGTGACGATCGCGCGGGAGCGGCTCACCGTGGTCACGGGCGTGTCCGGTTCGGGCAAATCCACGCTCGCCTTCGACATCGTCTTCGCCGAAGGGCAGCGGCGCTACCTCACGGCGCTCGATGCCTACGCGCGCCAGTTCGTGCAGCCGCCCCCGCCCCCCGCCGTGGGCCGCATCCTCGGCCTGTCGCCCACCGTGGCCATCGAACAGCGCACCAGCCGCGGCGGTTACAAGAGCACGGTGGGTACGCTCACCGAAATCGCCCCCTTCCTGCGCCTCCTCTACGCCCGCCTCGGCACCCCCTATTGCCCCGAGTGCGGCGTGCCGCTCGAACCGCTCGCTGCCGCCTCCCTGGCGCAGCGCCTGGCGACGCTGCCTTCGCCGCTTTCCCTCTACGCCCCGCTCGTGCGCCGCCGCAAGGGGATCTACAAGGAACTGGCCGCCTGGGCGGCACGACGCGGCGTGGCGACGCTGCTCGTCGACGGCGAGGAGGTTCCCACCAACCCCTGGCCCAAGCTCGACCGCTACCGCGAGCACGACATCGATCTGCCGATCGAGCGGCTCGCATCTACCGATGCGGCCGCCTTGCAGCGGGCCGTGCAGCAGGCGCTGGAGGTGGGCGAAGGGGTAAAGGTGCGCGACGGGCTCGGTCGCTGGCACCTCTTCGCCGGCGCCCACGTCTGTCCCTCCTGCGGCAAGGGCGCCCCGCCGCTCGATCCGCGCCTTTTCTCGCAGCATTCACCCCTGGGCTGGTGTCCGGCCTGCCTCGGCACCGGCCGGAAACTGCTGGGCGAAGGCGCGGCGCTGCGCGATGGCCGGCCGCAGGCGCTCGAGGCCGAGCGCGAGGTCGAGGGACGCCTCGTCACCGCCCAGCCCTGCCCAGAGTGCGACGGCAGCCGGCTCAACGCCGACGCCCGCGCTGTGCGACTGCAGGGGATGACGCTGCCGCAGCTCGCGCGCCTGCCGCTCGCGCGCCTGGGGCCGTGGTTCGACGAAGCCGCCGCGCAGTGGGACGAACGCAGCCGGCGCATCGCCGCCGAAGTGTTGCCGCAGATCGCGCAGCGCCTCGCCTTCCTGTGCGAGGCGGGGCTCGGTTATCTCACACTGGAGCGCGCCGCGCCCACCCTCTCCGGCGGCGAAGCGCAGCGCATCCGGCTCGCCGCCCAGCTCGGCTCGACCCTGCGCGGCGTGTGCTACGTGCTCGACGAACCCACCATCGGCCTGCATCCGCGTGACGACGAAACCCTCATCGCCCTGCTGCGCCGGCTGCAGCGGCGCGGCAACACGGTGCTGGTGGTCGAGCACGACGAGGCGATGATCCGCAGCGCCGACGAGCTGATCGACCTTGGCCCCGGCGCGGGCGAGCACGGCGGCGAGGTGGTGGCGCAAGGGCCGCTGCCGGCCATCCTCGCCTCGCCGCGTTCGCTCACCGGCAAGATGCTGCGCTGCCCCATCGCGCACCGGCTCGCGCCGCCGCGGCCCGTCGCCGAAGACGCAGCGAGCCTGTGGGTGCGCGGCGCACGGCATCATAACCTGCAGGGCATCGACGTACGCCTGCCGCTCGCGCGCCTCACGGTGGTCACCGGCGTGTCCGGCTCGGGCAAATCCACCCTGGTGCGCGAGGTGCTCGCCCAGAGCCTGCGTCAGGGCCGGCCCGTCGGCTGCGAGCGCCTCGAAGGCGGGGAGGCCCTCACGCGGCTGCTCGAAGTCGACCAGACGCCCATCGGCAAGACCCCTCGTTCCTGCCCGGCCACCTACCTCAAGGTGTTCGACCCCATCCGCCGCCTCTTCGCCGAGACCCAGGAAGCGCGCACCCGCGGCTGGGCCCCGGCCTGGTTCTCCTTCAATACGGGCGAGGGCCGCTGCCCCGCGTGCGAGGGACAAGGCATGATCACGGTGGAGATGGCCTTTCTGCCCGAGGTGCGCGAACCGTGCGACGCCTGCGGCGGCAGCCGCTACCGCGCCGAGACCCTGCAGGTGCGCTGGCGCGGTGCCTCCATCGCCGAGGTACTGGCGATGACGGTGGCGCAGGCGGCGGACTTCTTCTCCGCCCACCCGGCGATCGCACGTCCGCTGCGCTGGATGGAAGAAGTGGGCCTGGGCTACCTGCGCCTGGGGCAGCCCAGTCCGACGCTCTCCGGCGGCGAAGCGCAGCGGCTCAAGCTCGTGGCCGAGCTCTCGCGTCCGGCGCATACGCCTACCCTCTACCTGCTCGACGAACCCACCGTCGGCCTGCATCTGGCCGACATCGAGAAGCTGCTGCGCGTGCTGCACCGCCTGGTGGAGAACGGCCACACGGTGGTGGTCATCGAACACGACCCGGACGTGTGGCTCGAGGCTGACTGGATCGTCGATCTCGGCCCCAGCGGGGGCGACGAGGGCGGGCGGCTGGTCCATCATGGAACCGTGGAATCCCTGCGCCGGCGGGGATCGGGGGCGACGAGCGAAGCGCTCGAGCGCGTGCTCGCCCGTCGCAAAGATGCTTTACTGAAGTGAGCGAGCGTATTCTTTTCAAGTAAGGAGAAGACGATGGCACATGAAAACCGCGATATCCCCGTCTGGGATCCGGCGTTGCGGCTCTTTCACTGGTCGCTGGTCGCCTGCGTGGTCGGGGCGGTCGTCTCGGTCGAGATCGGCGGCAGCGCCATGCGCTGGCACGAGACGTTCGGCCTGGCCGTGCTGGGGCTCATCGTCTGGCGGCTGCAGTGGGGCTTCGTCGGCCCGCAGACGGCGCGCTTTTGCACCTTCGTGCGCGGCCCCCGCGAGATCCTTGCCTATCTGCGCGGGCAATGGCATGGCGTGGGGCACAATCCTCTGGGAGCGCTTTCGGTGCTGGCGCTCCTCGGACTCTTCGGCCTGCAGGCGCTCTTGGGGCTTTTCACCTACGACGAGATTTCCTTTCGCGGCCCGCTCGCGCCCCTCATCGACGGCGACTGGCAGCTCCGCCTCACCGGCTGGCACCGCGCGCTCGAGCCGCTCTTATGGCTGATCGTGCTGCTGCACGTGGGCGCCATCGTCTTCTATGCCGTGGTGAAAAAGGACGATCTGGTGCGCCCCATGGTCACCGGCTATCGCCGGCTGCCGCCGGGTGTGCAGGACGTGCCGCGGGTGGAATGGGGGAACAAGACCTACGCGCTGCGCCTCGCGCTCACCGTGGCGGTGGCGCTTGCCGTGGTGTATCTGGCGAGCGGCGTCTGGATCCCGGCGCCCGCGCCGGTGGCGCCGGTGCCGGGAATGGACTGGTGAGGATTCAGTCTTCTTTCATGCGGAACTTGTCGTGGCAGGATTTGCAGGCCTTGCCCACTTCGCCGAACTGCTTGGCGATTGCCGCCTTGTCGCCGGCGGCGGCCACTTCGGCCAGTTTGTTCGCCTGTTCGGCGAAGTTGGTCGCTACCTGCCGCACTTCGTCGGGCTGCTCGAAGAATTCCTTCTTCAGCCGGCTCTTGTGGAAACCGACGGCGCCCACCGTGTCGGGGCTGTAGAGCGCGCCCATGCCGGAATTGGCTGCGGCGGCGATGGCGTTGGCGGCTGCCGCCACCTGGGCCTGGTCGAAGGGGGCGCTGCCGTCGACGGCCTGGGCCTTGATCTTCTCCATGTTCCAGGCCATGAAGGTGTAGGCGGCCTGACGGTACTTCACTTTCTCTTCCGGTTTGAGCGCCTGGGCGGCTGCGGCGCCGGCAAGCCCCATGGCGGTGGCGAAGAGCAGGATCTGGTGCAGTTTCTTCATGGGTCTTCTCCTATGTAAAAGAATGCCGCTTCAGTATAGACAATGTCACTGGAAATGGCGAGGAGAAGAGGCTTCCCCCCGCCGTCACCCTCTGCCGGAACCCCGGCGCATCTCCCGCGCTCTTCGGCTGCCCGAGGGTGCCGCTATGGCAGCGCCAGGGGCGGGGACCTGATCACCATATTTCTGCTTGACCATCTCGCCGATGAGGCGGATGACCTCCTGGCTTGCCTGTTCGGCATCACGCATGTGCTCGATGATGGCATCCAGTATCTTGGCATCGTGCAGCCAGTCCTTGCGCGCCTTTTCGATGGCGGCATGGACGCCGGCGTGGACGCGGCGGTGCGGCTCTTCCAGGGTTCGGTATGCGGGCATGCGGGAGAAATGTTCCTTGCCATACCCTTCGTAGTACCATTTGCCCAGCCGGCATTGCGTGTGATCCGAACCGACTGCCCGAGCTTCTTCCCCTTCGCCGCCCCGCTCTGCCGCCACGTAGCCGCGCTGCATGTAGATGATGTGA
>JAQUGB010000092.1 GCA_028684345.1 Tepidiphilus sp.
CCGGTCTACGCCATCGGCGGACTGGGCCCGGAGGACCTAGAGGATGCGCGCCGCGCCGGGGCGCACGGCGTGGCGGCGATCCGCGCCTGGTGGGACTAGCCGTCTATTGTGATTCGTTGCCGGATTCGGGCGGCGTCTTCTCGTCCGAGGAAAGGCGATAGCGTTCGTCGGCCCAGGCACCGAGATCGATGAGCTTGCAGCGCTCGGAGCAGAATGGGCGCCAGCGCGATTCCGGCGTCCAGGGAACCGGTTTGCCGCAGGTAGGGCAGGAGACGAGGCGCGGCGGCTTGGGTGGAGCGTCGTTCATCGCGGGCTTCTCTCACAGTCGGCACAGTTCGAGCACGAAGGGGACGTCGAGTTCCAGCGGTTGGGTGGAGGGGCGAAGATCGCTGCGCGGAGGGCCAAATCTTAGATTGATGAGGTATTTGTTGGCCGACATCGAGGGGATGACCCGCAGCGCGGGGTCGACCTGGACGCGGGCGAGCAGGCAGTGGGCCCCTTTGAGCTCGCGCTGGTAGGCGCCTCGGGGGGCGACGGCCTCGAAGCGCTCGGTGTTGCCGCGCAAGAGGCCGAGCACGAGCTCGATGCCGTTGCGAATCGGCTGCAGGGGGGCGATCCAGCGTTCGAGTTGGGCGGCGCGCTGCTCGGGGGGCAATTCCAGCCAGAAGTGATAGGCAGGGGCGTCGAACGCGCACAGGCCGCCGGGGACGTGGGCGCGCGAGCGCAGCGCCATCAACCATTCGTTTTCGCGCAGGTGGTGATCCACCCGGCCGACCATGCCGAGCAGGGCGGTACGGGTCCGTTCGATACGCTCCACCAGCGCTGCGACGCGCTCCGTATCGACCTGCTCGATGGGCAGCGAGAGCAGGGCCGAACGCTGGCGATCGAGCTCTTGCATCAGGTCGAGTTTGAGGTCGGTACGTCCGGCGATCCCGGCGAGTTCGAAGAGCGTGACGATCGCGGCGTGGTGGTCGTACCGGTGTGTACTGTCGAGAAAATGTTGCCACCGCCGCCACACGTCCTCGAGGCGCAGTAGGGTGCGGATGCGCTCGGTGAGGGGAAATTCGAAGAGGATCATGGCGGCGCACTCCGGGCGAGTTCGCGGTAGAGCCGATCGAGCGCCTCGACCTGGGCATAAAGCCGGGCGAGATCGCCGCCGTTGTCGAGGATGTGGTCGGCGGCGGCGAGCCGCTCGGCGCGGCTTGCCTGCTGGGCCATGATGCGGCGGATCAGGTCCTCGTCCAGGCCGCTGCGCGCACGCACCCGGGCGATCTGGATTTCTTCGGGACAGTCGACGACGGCGATGCGCTGGCAGCGGCGGCGGTAGTCTTCGCCGGCTTCGATGAGAAGCGGCACCACGAGCACGACGTAAGGGGCATCGGCCGCGGCGAGGCAGCGGGCGTCGGCTTCCTGACGGATCATGGGGTGCAGGATGGCTTCGAGCCGGTGCTTCACCGCCGGGTCGGTAAAGGCGAGCGCGCGCATCTTGGCGCGATCGAGCGCCCCGTCGGGGGTGAGGATGTCGGGGCCGAAGGCGGCGACGAGGGAGGGGATTGCCGCGCCGCCTGCGGCAGTGAGCTCATGGGCGATCGCGTCGGTGTCGACCACGGCGGCGCCGAGCCGCGCGAAGTGCTCGGCGGCGGCGCTCTTGCCACTGCCGATGCCGCCGGTCAGCCCGACGATGAAGGGAGGACGGTTCAGGGACGGCATGCGTCGATGGAAAGCTGGGGGAAACGGGCCTGGATACGCCGACGCAGGTCGTCGGCGACGGAGGGGGGGCATTGGTAGCTGAGTTCGATGACAGGAACGGTGCGCGCGACGATCTGCGCATCCTTGACGTTCTTCGTACGCAGCTCGGCCATTTTTTTCTCGGCGCCTTCTGGCGAGCGGAAGAGACCGAGCGAAATGCCCCACTGCAGGGGGCCTGGGTCGCGGATCACGAAGGCGTCGTCCACCCCGGCCTGATGCAGGTTCTCCAGCCGTCGGTTGGCCGCCGCTGCACTGCCTTGGGGCGGAAGCACCACGCGCCAGCTGACGGGTTTTTCGCTTTTTCGTTCTTGAATTTGGACGCCGGGCAGCCCTTGCGGCAGGTCCTTGAGCGCCGGCAGGAGCTGGGGGTCGAGCTCGGCGAGCCGCAGGCAGGCGAGGGGGGGAGCGGCTGCAGCCGTCGGCTTGGGCGGGGCTGGTTCGGCGGCTGCCGCTGCGGGAGCAGGCACCACCGCAGGTGTTGAGGATTCGGGTGATGCTGCGGGAGGTGCGGCAGGAGCATCGCCGTCCGCCTTGTCCTCGGCCGAGTGGGGGGAGTGGTCGGCCTGAGGGGGAAGGTTGGTCGCATCGTGGCCGGGTACGGCGGCGAGGATTCGCAGGCGGTCGGGGCGCAGGGGCTGCTCGACGTCGGCGCGCGCCGCTTCGGGAGATGGCCGCGGCAGCAGGCCGGCGGTCATCGCCAGCAGCAGGGCGTTGACGAGCAGGAGCAGCGCGATCAGGAGGCGCATCGCCGCAATTTCTCTGTCTCAGCCTACGCTTGGCAGCGTGCGCAGTGCTTCGGCCAGAAGCTCATCGGGCAGAGTGTAATCTTCGAGCTCGCCGCGCAGGTAGCGCTCATAGGCGCTCATGTCGAAGTGCCCGTGCCCGGTGAGATTGAAGAGCAGCACCTTGGGTTCGCCGGTTTCCTTGCAACGCAGCGCCTCGTCGATCACCGCACGGATGGCGTGACAGGATTCCGGCGCGGGGATGATCCCCTCGGCGCGGGCGAACTGGATGCCGGCCTCGAACGTGGCCCGCTGCGGCACGGCGAGCGCTTCGACCTGGCCTTCGTGCACCAGCTGCGACACCAGCGGGGAGGCGCCGTGGTAGCGCAGCCCCCCGGCGTGGATGCCCGGTGGCACGAAGTCGTGCCCCAGGGTGTACATCCGCATCAGGGGGGTGAAACCGGAGGCATCGCCGTAATCGTAGGCGTAGGTGCCCTTGGTGAGGGAGGGGCAGGATTCGGGCTCCACCGCTACGCAGCGCAGTCCCGCGGCGCGGCGTTCGCCGGCGAACTTGTCGGCGAGGAAGGGGAAGGCGATGCCGCCGAAGCTCGAGCCGCCGCCGCAGGGACCGAAGATCACGTCGGGATAAAGGCCGATCTTCTCGAACTGCTTCTTCGCTTCCAGCCCGATGAGGCTCTGGTGCAGCAGGACGTGGTTGAGCACCGAGCCCAGGGTGTAGTTGGTGTCGGGCCGGGAGGCGGCCTCCTCGACGGCTTCCGAGATGGCGATGCCCAAGGAGCCGGGATGATCCGGTTCGGTGGCGAGGATGCGCCGCCCGGTCTCGGTGAGCGGCGAAGGACTGGCGTGCACTTCCGCGCCCCAGGTTTCCATCAGCACGCGGCGCTGCGGCTTTTGCTGGTAGCTCACGCGCACCATGTAGACGCGCACTTCCAGCCCGAGCATCTGGCCGGCGAAGGCGATGGAGGAGCCCCACTGGCCGGCGCCGGTCTCGGTGGTGAGCCGTTTGATGCCCACCTGGCGGTTGTAATAGGCTTGAGGTACGGCGGAATTGGGCTTGTGCGAGCCGGCCGGCGAAACCCCTTCGTACTTGAAGAAGATCTTTGCCGGCGTGCCCAGGCGCCGCTCCAGGCGCACGGCGCGCATGAGCGGCGAGGGACGCCAGATGGCATAGGTTTCACGCACCGCCTCGGGGATGGCGATCCAGCGCTCGCGGCTCATCTCCTGTTCGAGGATCGGCTCGGGAAAGATCGCGGCCATCGCGGAGGGATCGATCGGCTTGCCGTCCGGCCCGAGCGGGGGTGCCGGAGGGGTGGAGAGATCGGCGGCGATGTTGTACCAGTGCGTCGGGATCTCGTGTTCTTCGAGGAGGATCCGGGTCGGTTCGCTCATGGGGCAGTCTCTCGGGTGTCATGAGATGGGGTTGGGCGGGTGCTGGCTGCGGCGACTACGGCCAAGCCGCGCAGAACGAGATTATCCACCGTCCGGGCCGGAATGGCCAGATGCGCGGCGATGATCTCGGCGTCGCCGCCCGAGACGAGCGCCACGGCGCCGCAGGCAGTCCCCTCCATGACACGATAGTAATGTTCGATGGCCCCGACCTGGGCGAGCAGGCAGCCGCTGGCGATGGCGTCGCGCGTGTTCGTGGGCGGCAGGCGCACTTCGCCGGCGGCGAGCGGCAGTTTTGCAGTGGCGCGTACCAGGCTTTCGCGCATGGTGGTGAGCCCCGGCAGGATCAGACCGCCGCGAAAGCGTCCGTCGGCCTCGAGCCAATCCACCGTGGTGGCCGTGCCGCAGCACACCACCAGGGCCGCGCCGTCGTGCAGGTGGTGCGCGGCAATGAGCGCGGCCCAGCGGTCGGCGCCGAGCCGCTCGGGTTCGTCGTAGCCGTTCGTGACGCCGCAGCACTGCGCTTGTGCCACGAGCCACTGGATCGGGCCGAGCTGCCGTTCGAGTTCGAGGGCGAGCCGGTCGTGGGCCACGTTCACGCCGAAGCGCCGGGTCGAGGCGGGCAGCCGCGTGCGCATCGCCTCGATCCACTGCGGGATGTCGACGTGGCGGCAGGCGCCGCTCTCGCGCCACTGCTCGCCGTCGAGCAAGGCCCATTTGAGCCGCGTGTTGCCTAGATCGAGGAGTAGCGTCGGATTCATGCGAGGGGGCGCAGCGAGACGTCGCCGACGCAGCAGGCGATATGCCCGCCTGCCGTGTCGAGCAGCAGGCGACCCGTCTCGTCGACGCCTGCGGCTATCCCGACGAGCTCGCGCTCGCCGTCGCGCACTGCCACCGGAAGCCCCCGGTAGGCGTCGAGTGCGTTCCACTGTTCCTGCCAGGGAGCGAAGCCGTGGCCGGCGAGATAGGCCGCGCGGACGGCATCGAGCCGTTCGAGGAGGGCCGCAAGGAGTGCGTCCCGCGGCGGTAAAGGGGAGAGGTGCCGCGCGAGTGCGGTGGCGGGAAGCCCCCCCTCGGGATGGAAGTCCGGCGGCAGGTCGAGGTTGAGCCCCACGCCGACGACGACGCGGATCGGCGCCGTGCTGCGGCTCTGGGCCTCGATGAGTACGCCGGCCACCTTGGCGCCGGCGATGAGCACGTCGTTGGGCCATTTGAGGCCGACTTCGGCCGCACCCAGCGCCTGCAAGCCTCGAGCGAGCGCCGCGCCGACGGCGAGCGGCAAGGCTTCGAGCGTCGTGCCGGCGGGAAAAGCGAAGAGGCAGGAGAACGTGAGGCTCGCGCCCGGCCAGGATTGCCAGACCCGGGCCTGTCGCCCGCGGCCGCGGGTCTGCCGGTCGGCGCCGACGACGGAGAGCCGCTCCGGTTCGGGCAGAGGCAGGCGCATCGCCTCGTCGTTGGTCGAGGCGCATTCGGCGAGCCAATGGAGGTCGAGCCGTTGGGCGAGCGCTCGAGGAAGGAGTCGGAGCAGCGCCGCCGGATCGAAGGCGGAAGGAGCGGGCATGGAGCGTCGCAGGAAAGGTGCGAAGCGCTTATTGTACGGCAGGCGCTAGCGCTTGAGCTTGCGCGTGAGCGTGTTGCGGCCCACGCCGAGCCGGGCGGCGGCTTCCGCCCGGCGCCGTCCGGTGTGGGCGAGCGCCCGCTCGAAGAGGACGCGTTCGAAACGCGCATGCAGTTCGTCATAGAGCGCGCTGCGGCCGGCGGCGAGCAGCCGGTCGACTTCTTCGGCGAGCAGCCGCTCCCACTCCGGGGAGGAAGGGGAATCGGGAAGGGGCGCGGCGGGAGCGGAGGAAGTGCGGAATTCGGGCGGCAGGTCGTGCGGTTCGACGCGCTGTGCCGGGGTCATGACGGTGAGCCAGTGGCAGAGGTTTTCGAGTTGGCGCACGTTGCCGGGGAAAGGATAGCGCTCGAGCGCTTCCAGGGCGGCCGGCGAGAGCGTCTTGCGTTCCACGCCCAGTTCGCGGGCGCTCTTCGTCAGGAAGTGGCGGGCGAGGAGCGGGATGTCCTCGGCACGCTCGCGCAGCGGCGGCAGGCGCAGGCGGATGACGTTGAGGCGGTGGTAGAGGTCGTCGCGAAAGAGCCCCTCGCGCACGCGCGCTTCCAGGTCCTGGTGCGTGGCGGTGATGATGCGCACGTTGGCGCGCAGCGGCTGCTGCCCGCCGATGCGGTAGTAGTGCCCGTCGGAGAGCACGCGCAGCAGCCGCGTCTGCAGATCGGCCGGCATGTCGCCGATCTCGTCGAGAAAGAGCGTGCCGCCCTCGGCCTGCTCGAAGCGCCCGCGTCGGGCGCTGGCGGCGCCGGTGAAGGCGCCTTTCTCATGGCCGAAGAGATCGGCTTCGAGCAGCTCGCGCGGGATCGCCGCCGTGTTGATGGCGACGAAGGGGCCGTCGCGCCGCGGGCTGTGGCGGTGCAAGGCACGGGCGACGAGCTCCTTGCCGCTGCCGGATTCACCGGTGATGAGC
Source organism: Tepidiphilus sp. (assembly GCA_028684345.1). Classification (GTDB taxonomy): domain Bacteria; phylum Pseudomonadota; class Gammaproteobacteria; order Burkholderiales; family Rhodocyclaceae; genus Tepidiphilus. The sequence continues at coordinate 6,398 of JAQUGB010000092.1, forward strand.
ACGGTGGCGCTCGAGTGCGACAGCCGCCCGATGGCGCGGAAGACTTCCTGCATCGCCGGCGCCTGTCCCAGGATCTCGGGGGTGGCGTCCGGTTCTTCCGGCGCGGTGGCGCAGGGTCGCGCTTCCAGCGCCCTGCGCACCAGGCGCACGGCCTCGGGCACGTCGAAGGGCTTGGGCAGGTACTCGAAGGCGCCGGCCTGGAAGGCGCTCACGGCACTGTCGAGGTCCGAGTAGGCGGTCATCACGATCACCGGCGTGCCGGGGGCGCGCTCGTGCAGCTGCCGCACGAAGGCGAGCCCATCGGTGCCGGGCATGCGGATGTCGGTGAGCACCACCGCCGGCCGTTCCTGTGCGAGCGCCTCCAGCGCCGCCTCGGCGCGCTCGAAACCGCGATGCGGCAGGTTTTCGCGTTCGAGCGCGCGCTCGAGCACCCAGCGGATGGATTTGTCGTCGTCGAGGATCCAGATGGCGTCGTTCATGTCGGGCTCCCGGCGGTGAGCGGCAGCAGGAGGTGGAAGCGCGTGCGCCCGGGGCGGCTGTCGAATTCGATG
>JAQUGB010000093.1 GCA_028684345.1 Tepidiphilus sp.
GCGGGTAAGAGCCCACCGCGTCTCCGGTAACGGAGGCGGCACGGTAAACCCCATCCGGAGCAAGGCCGAATAGGGGAGCGATGGCGTGGCTCGCGCCGCTCCCGGGTTGGCTGCTCGAGCCCGTCGGCAACGGCGGGCCTAGAGGAATGACTGCCCCGCATCACACGATGCGCGACAGAACCCGGCTTAAGCGGCGGACTTCCCTTTTTTTTTACATTTTCTTACCTTTTCCCTCCCGTTGATGCACACGCGGCTCTTCCGTGGCCCGCATCCATGCCCGAATTTACATACAACTTATTGATTGGTCGAGTTTTTTCTTGATTTTCCTCGTCGCTCGGCCGTTTGCCGCGTTCTGCGACTCATCCTTTCGTGTGCAGTTGCCTGCCTAAAGCTGGGGCGGCTTTCGAGCGTCCGTCTTCGCGTCGTCCTGGGTTTCTCCTTTATCCGTCTGGGTTTTCTCTCGCCTTCGTTTTGCTCCCTGTGCAGGCGGCGAGCAGGCTCGACCGATGCGCGAAGGGGTGTTTTTTCGCTGGCGTGGGATTTTGTGGGAAAAAGTGGCAAAATGTGGGTGTGATGATCAGAGGCAGCGGCGATGTTCCAGGGGGCAGTCACGCTCAGTCTCGATGCAAAAGGGCGAATCGTCATTCCGACGCGCTTTCGCGAGGCTTTGGCGCCCGAAGGTCGTCCTTTGGTGCTGACGGCGCACCCGCATAAATGCTTACTGGTCTACCCCGAGCCCGTGTGGACGCCCATCCGCGAACGCATCGTGGCTCTGCCGGGGCTCGATCCGCGCACTGCTGCTCTGAAGCGTCTCCTCGTGGGTTTCGCCCAGGAAGAGGCGCTCGATGCTTCTGGGCGTGTGTCCGTGGCCGCTTCGCTGCGTCAATGGGCCGGTTTGGAAAAAAACGCCTGGCTCGTCGGTCAGGGGACGCATTTCGAACTGTGGTCCGAGGCAGGGTGGCAGGCGCAGCAGGAAGCGATGCAGGCGCTGTCGGCCGAGGACTTGGCCGGAACCTTCGAGGGGTTGGTTCTGTGAGCGAGACACACGTTCCCGTGCTGCTCGAAGAAACGCTCGAAGCACTCGCACCGCGCCCCGACGGCATCTATGTAGACGGCACTTTCGGGCGAGGGGGGCACGCACGGGCAATTTTGCAGCGTTTGGGCCCTCGAGGGCGGTTGATCGCCTTCGATCGCGACCCCGAAGCGATCGCCTTCGGGCGCAGTTGGAACGAGCCGCGGCTCACTCTGGTGCACGCGCCGTTTTCCCGCCTGGGGGAGGAGCTCGATGCTTTGCAAGTGTCCCGGGTTGACGGGATCTTGCTCGATCTGGGGGTTTCGTCGCCTCAGCTCGACGCGCCCGAGCGCGGCATGAGTTTCCGCTTCGATGCGCCGCTCGACATGCGCATGGATCCGACGAGTGGAGAGCCGGTATCGAGTTGGCTCGCGCGAGCGAGTCGTGAAGAGATCAGGGGGGTGATACGCGATTATGGAGAAGAACGGTTTGCTGATGCGGTTGCAAAGACGATTGTTGCTGCGCGCGCAAGGGCGCCTATCGAGCGCACGGGACGACTTGCCGAACTCGTGGCGCAGGCGGTGCGCACGCGCGAGCCGGGGCAGCACCCTGCGACACGCACCTTCCAGGCTCTTCGGATTTTCGTCAATCGCGAGCTCGAAGAAATCTCGCTGACCCTGCCGCAGGCGATCGAACGCTTGAGTCCGGGGGGGCGCTTGGTGGTGATCAGTTTCCATTCGCTCGAAGACCGGATCGTGAAGCATTTCATGCGCGAGCATTCTTCCCCGCCGCCGCTGCCGCCTGGGCTGGCGGTGCGCGAGGCCGAGCGCCCGGTGCCGCCACTGCGGTGGGTGGTGCGCAAACTGCGCCCATCGGAAGCGGAATGTGCCCGTAACCGGCGTGCCCGCAGCGCCGTGATGCGGGTGGTGGAGCGGCGCTCATGACGCGCTTCGATGCGGTGCTCCTCGGGTTGGTGGTGGCGAGCAGCGTGATGCTGGTGCAGACCAAACACGAAGCGCGGCTGCTCTACCTGGCGCAGGAAAACCAAAACCGAAGGAGCATGCGCTTGGACGTGGAGTGGCGACAACTACAGATCGAGCGTGCCACTTTGGTGACTCAGGATCGGGTGCAGCGCCTGGCGCAGGAAAAATTGGGTCTGGCGCCGCCACGACCAGAGCAGATCATACCGTGGGAGCGATGAACATGGAGCAAAAATCGATCAATCCCCTGTTGGTCCTGGCGATACCGGTTTGGCGCCAGCGCATGGTCGTGTTCTCCCTCCTCTGTTTGTTCGCGATCTTGGTGCTGCGGGCAGCCTATCTGCAAGGAATACAGGATGAATTCCTGCAACAGCAGGGTGAGGCACGCTATGAGCGCCAGATCGAGGTGCCGGCGATGCGTGGGCGCGTGCTCGATCGCAACGGCCATATCCTCGCGGATTCTTCACCCGTGGCGAGCATCTGGGCCGACCCGGCCAAGGTGCGGCAGTGGTCGCATGAGGATTTGTCTCGTTTGGCTCGAATGCTCGGCATGAGCACCGACGAATTGGGGCGTCGGCTAGAGAAGGGCGGACGACGATTCACCTATCTGCGGCGTCACTTGCCGCCTGACGAGGCAAGGCCCATCATGGGTTGGCCGCAGGAGGGTGTGGGCGTCGTCGAAGAATACCTGCGATTTTATCCTCAGGGTGAGGCGTTCGCCCAACTGGTCGGGCTCGTCGACGTCGACGGCCAGGGGATCGAGGGACTGGAGGCGAGTCTGAACTCCTCGCTGGCCGGTGAGTCGGGCAAACGCCTCGTCGTCCAGGATCGGCGCGGCCGAGTGGTACAGGACTCGGTCTGGGTGGAGAGGCCGCGCGATGGACGCGACGTGGTGCTTTCACTCGATGCGCGCATCCAGCACATCGCTTTCCGTGCCCTCGAGCAGGCCGTGGCCCGGCATCAGGCACGCGCCGGCGGGGCCGTGGTGATCGACGTGCGCACCGGCGAGATCCTGGCCCTTGCCAACTGGCCCAGTTACAATCCCAATCGTCGCACGGGGCTCGATCTGAGCGAGGTGCGTAATCGCGTCGTGACCGATCTCTATGAGCCGGGGTCGGTGATGAAACCCCTCCTGGTGGCTTTGGCGCTCGAGCGAGGCGTCGTAAAGCCCGAGACACCGATCGATATCCAGGGTGGTATCCTTCGCGTGGGTAACCACAGTATCCGGGACGTGCATGCGACGGAGCGCGCCCTGACCGTATCCCAGGTGATCCAGAAGTCGTCCAACGTCGGGGTGGCCAAGATCGCGCTCGGACTCGATCCGAAAGATCTCTGGCGTCATTACCGTGCTTTCGGCTTTGGTACCCGTCCCGATCTGCCACTACCCGGTGTGGCTGCGGGTCGAATGCTTCCGCCCGATTCGCTCAAGCCCATCGAGGTGGCGACCATGGCCTATGGGCATGGCATCTCTACGTCACTTCTGCAGCTGGCCCACGCCTACCAGGCGATCGCCAATGATGGGGTGATGTTGCCCCTGACGCTGATGCGACGCGATGCTCCGCCGCCGATCGACGAGATGCGTCGGATCCTCTCGCCCCAGACGGCACGGCAGGTGAAGGCGATGATGGAGCTCGTCACTCAGCCCGGGGGAACGGCGACGCGAGCGGCGGTGAACGGTTATCGGACCGCAGGCAAGACCGGCACGGCCCATAAGTTGGAAAATGGCCGTTATGTGGAAAAATACCTGGCTTCCTTCGTTGGCTATGCCCCGGCTTCCCAGCCGAGGCTGGTGGTGGCGGTGATGATCGACGAGCCGAAAGCGAAATCCTATTATGGTGGCGCCGTGGCGGCGCCGGTGTTTGCCGAGATCGTCGGGCAGGTATTGCCCAGCCTCGGTGTGGCACCGGACATGCCGGGTCCGACGGTGGCGGCTGCGCAGCGGCCGAGAGGTTGAAGAAGGTGATGCGCAACATCGACGATCTATGGTGGGAATTGCACCGACGCGGCGTTTTTCCACGGGCGGTGACGCACGACTCCCGGCAAGTGCAGCCGGGTACGCTGTTCCTCGCCTGGCCGGGAGGGAAAACCGATGGCAGAAATTATCTGTCCGAGGCGCTTGCCGCCGGCGCCGAGGCGGTGCTCTACGAGGCGGGTGATGGCTGGGTTCCTCCGGCCGATTTGACCCCGGCGCGGCCTCTGATCGCCGTGGAGGGGCTGCGTTCGCTCGCCGGGCCCCTCGCCGACCGCGTCTATGGGTCACCGTCGCAATCCTTGTGGGTGGCCGGTGTCACCGGTACCAATGGCAAGACGACCACCAGCCAGTGGCTCGCGCAAGCCTTGGATGCGCTGGGCATTCCCTGCGGTGTGATCGGTACGCTCGGCTGCGGGCGCATCGGTCGCCTGGAGGACCAGGGATTCACCACACCAGAGGCGCCCCAGATCCATGCCTGGTTGCGAGGCTTCCTCGATGCCGGTTGCGTGGCCGCGGTGATGGAGGTCTCGTCCATCGGCTTGGTGCAGGATCGCGTCGCAGGGGTGCGTTTCGACGTGGCGATCTTCACCAACCTGACGCGCGACCATCTCGATTATCACGGAAGCATGGAAGCCTATGCGGCGGCCAAACGGCGGCTCTTCGAGTGTCCCGATCTGCAGGCGGCGGTGCTCGACGTCGATGATCCCGTCGGAGAGACGATCGCGCGCGAGTGTGTCTCCCGCGGCTTGGAAACCTGGGCGGTGAGTCTGAGGGGGCGCCCGATGCTGCCGGGCGTGCGTCCCTTGTGGCTCGCGCAACCCCCGCACGAAGGCACGAGTGGTCAGCGTTTGACCCTCGCCCTCGAGGGGCGCACTTTGTCCTTGCATCTGCCCGCGTTCGGTACTTTCAATGCCAGCAACGCGCTGCTGGTTCTGGGCGCGCTGCTGGCGCGTGGGGTGGAGCTGGACCGAGCGGTGGGGGTCTTGGGCCGCCTGGTGCCGCCTCCTGGGCGGATGCAGTGGATCGGAGGTGTAGCTGAGCCTTTGGTGGTGATCGACTACGCGCATACGCCGGTCGCTCTCGAACAGGTCATCTCGGCTCTCATGCCCACGGCTCGCTCCCGCGGCGGTCGGCTCGTCGTCGTCTTTGGCTGCGGTGGCGATCGGGATCGGGGCAAGCGACCGCTCATGGGCGCGGTGGCCGCGCAAGCCGATGCCGTGATCGTGACTTCCGACAACCCCCGCTCCGAACCGCCCGAGGCGATCCTCGCCGATATCCTCGTCGGCATCGGACGTACCGACATCCTCGTCGAGCCCGACCGGGCCAAGGCCATTGCGCAGGCGATCGAAGCGGCCGACGCCGACGACGTGATTCTGCTCGCCGGCAAAGGGCACGAGCCTTATCAAGAGATCGCCGGCGTGCGTCACCCCTTCAGTGATCAGGCCGAAGCCGAGGCGGCGCTGGCGCGCTGGCGCGAGCGCAATCTCTTCGCGGAGTTGTCGTGAACGTGACGTTGGCCGAGCTTGCCATCCTGCTCGCCGGTCAGGGTGAGGCGGTCGAGCTCCTCGGGAAAGGCGAGCAGCAGATCGGGGGCGTCGAGATCGATTCGCGCGCCCCGCTCGCGGGCAAGCTTTTCGTGGCCCTGCGTGGTGCCCGCTTCGACGGGCACGATTTCGTCGCCGCTGCCTTCGCTGCCGGGGCGGCCGCTGCCCTGACCGAACGGCGCGGGACGCCGGCGCAGCGGGCGGGCGGAAATTTTTTGCTGGTCGATGATACCCGCCGCGCGCTCGGTCGGCTCGCGGCCGCCTGGCGGGCGCGTTTCTCCGGGCGCGTGGTCGGCATTACCGGCAGCAATGGCAAGACCACCGTCAAGGAGATGACGGCAGCGATCCTGCGCGAGCACCTCGGTGCCGAGCCAGTACTCGCCACCCGCGGCAACCGCAACAACGACATCGGCCTGCCGCTCACCTTGCTCGAACTCGGGCCGAGCCACCGGGCGGCGGTGTGCGAACTGGGCATCAACCATCCCGGCGAGATGGCGGAGCTCGCCGCCATCGCTCGCCCCGACGTCGCGTTGGTGACCACGGCGCAGCGTGCGCACCTCGAGGGGTTCGGCACGCTGGAAGCCGTGGCGCGCGAGAAGGGGCAAATCTACCGATTTCTCTCGCCCGACGGCACGGCAGTGATCCCCGCCGACGATCCCTATGCCATCCTTTGGCGGGAGACGGCGGCCGGGCGTCGCGTGCTCACCTTCGGCCGTGGGGGGGAGATTTCCGCCGTCGCACAGCCGCTTTCCGAAGGCTGGCGCCTCACCGTGCGGGCACGGGGCGAGGCGGTGGAGTTCACGCTGCCGTTGCCGGGGCGGCACAACGTGCACAACGCGCTCGCCGCGATGGCCTGTGCCGTGGCGCTGGACGTTCCGCTCGCAACGGCGGCCGGTGCGCTGGGTGCGTTCGCCCCCGTGCCCGGGCGGCTGCAGCCGCTTCCCGGGGCGCAGGGGGCGCTACTCATCGACGATACCTACAACGCCAATCCGGACTCCATGCGCGCGGCGATCGAAGTCCTTGCGGCGCTGCCGCATGCGCGCAAGCTGCTCGTGCTCGGAGACATGGGTGAAGTCGGCCCCGAGGCGCTGCGGCTGCACGCGGAGGTGGGTGCATATGCCCGTGCCGCGGGCATCGAGCGGCTCTTCACCTTGGGTGCGTGCGCGCGCGGGGCTGCCAGGGCTTTCGGTGAGCGGGCCGAGTCCTTCGACGATGTGGATGCGCTCGTGCAGCGGCTGCGCCAGGATCTTTCGCCGGAGACGGCCGTTTTGGTCAAAGGGTCCCGTTTCATGCGTATGGAACGGGTGGTTTCCGCGCTCGCGGCGAAGGCCGCGGCGCTGCAAGGATGATGCGATGCTGCTGGAACTGGCGCTTTGGTTGGGGCAGGACATCCGGGCGTTCAACGT